>JAQVEY010000058.1 GCA_028697515.1 Bacteroidales bacterium
TTCTTCTGGACAGCGTAAACAACTGTTCTATGCTCTGACTTTCGCATTACCGATTTCCACATAAGTTCAGCTTTACCGTAGCCTGTAAAACAGAACGCTCCTACCCTTATTAGAATATTTAGTTGCTGGTCAGGAATATGACAACGATTCAAAAAATCTTCAACACTTTGAAATTTCCCGTTTTCATTTCTTTCTTTAATAATTTGATGCACCAAAGCCTGCTCCAGACTCTGAATATGGATAAATCCAACAAAAATATCTCTGCCTTTAATTGTAGTAAGATAATCGCCTTCGTTTATGCAAGGCAGATTTATGGTTGCCCCTAGCCTCTTCGCCTCATGAAAATAAACCCAAGTGGAGTAAAATCCTCCAAAATTATTTATCACTGCCGTCATAAACTCCAACGGATAATAAGTCTTGAGATACAAACTCTGGTACGATTCTACCGCGTAGGATGCCGAATGTGCTTTCGAGAACGAGTATCCTGCAAACGACTCTATCTGCCGCCAAAGTTCAAGACTTATGTCTTCGGGACGATTTAGATTCTGGCACAGCTCAAAAAACTTTTCTCTGATTTTGTCAAATTCCGTCCGTGAACGAAACTTTCCGCTCATTGCACGCCGTAAAACATCTGCATCAGCTAAATCCATTCCTGCATAATGATGACAAACTTTAAGCACATCTTCCTGATAAACCATCACACCATAAGTCTCCCCAAGTTGTTCCTCCATAACCGGATGCAAATATTTGACATTTTCAGGATTATTATACCTTATTATATACTCTTTCATCATTCCCGACTTTGCCACACCCGGACGAATAATCGAACTAGCAGCAACCAGAGTAAGATAATCCTGACACTCAAGTTTTGTTATCAAGCCTCTCATGGCAGGACTTTCGATATAAAAACAGCCAATAGTGTTGCCTGTAGAAAGAAACTGATTTACCTTAATATCTCTTTTAAAATTTTTTACCTCACGAATATCAATTTCAACATTACGGTTTTCAGAAACTATCTCTACGCAATCTCTGATATGTCCCAAACCTCGCTGAGACAAAATATCAAACTTCTCAAAACCCAGATCTTCAGCTACATACATATCCCACTGAGTTGTAGGGAATCCTTTTGGTGGCATATCAGTAGCAGTATAGTAACAAATCGGTTTCTCAGAGATAATTATTCCGCCTGCGTGAATAGTTCTTAAATTAGGAAATCCCGAAAGTTCTGCAGCCATAGCAATTATCCGTCTGTGAATCTCATCCTTATCTTTTACTGAAGCAGGATTTTTTGCTAAGATATCCAGTTCTTCCTTTGGTAAACCTTGTACTTTACCAAGTTCTCGAAGTATCGAACGCGATTTAAAAGTACTCATAGCACCAAGCAATGCGGCATGCTCCGAACCAAAACGTATAAAAATATATGAAATAACATCATCTCTGTCACGCCACGAAAAATCTATATCAAAATCTGGAGGACTACTTCGCTTAGGATTAAGAAAACGCTCAAAATATAAGTTCAGTTCTATCGGATCGACATCAGTAATACCAAGACAATATGCCACAATGCTATTAGCCCCGCTGCCGCGTCCGACATAAAAATATCCTTTAGATTGAGCATATCTTACAATATCATGAGCAATCAAGAAATAAGAAACAAAGCCCATCTTTTCAATAATTTGCAGTTCACCCCTCATCCTTTCAGCAGCTTTACGATTTGCATGTCCGTAGCGCTTATCAAAACCTTTCAGACTAAGTTTTCGCAAAAGCCTGATATCTTCTGAAAAACTGCCAGTGAATAATTTCTTGTTTTTATGTTGATTATCAAAAAAAAGGCTACAAGAATTGAGCAATTTAATAGTGTTTACGATAATCTGAGGATAATCAGCATAAATCTCACGTAAATGTTTAGGATGAACAAATATTTCGTTCATACTACAAAAAATATCTTCAGGTAATTGCGAAATAAGAATATTATTATCCACAGCACGCAGATTCCGGCACAACTCAAAATCAGATGGTTTACGAAAACTAACAGTAACAAGCATCAACATCCTGCCAATTAGATTCGTAAATGGAGAACTCAGCAACGACTTTACCTGCGATGGTCTTACTCCTATGTATTCATTTTCAGCCAAGTTTCGTTCATTAACATTCTCGAGAGGTATAATAACAAATACATTATTAAACTGAGGTAATTCTGTCTTCTTTCTTTTGCTTTGGTTAATTTCGGTCAGATATCGGTTTATTTCTGCCAGACCTTCGTTATTTTTTGCAATCAATACAAAAAGTTGAGAATTATCTTTATTGCGAATATCAACACCGGCAATAGGTTTTACACCGCTGCGCCGACAAGCAAAATAAAATTCGGGTATGCCAGCAGTATTATTAATATCACTCAGCACCGCAGTTTCCACATCGGCAGCAAAAGCCCCTTCTGCCACCTGTAGCGGCGACAAAGTACCGAAACGCAAACTATAATATGAATGACAGTTTAGGAACATAAGAGGAAGTGCCTAAAGTACTTGGAGTGTCTAGAGTGCACTAGAGTACTTGGGATGTTGGTTAAATCTATATTGGTTTTCATTCTTGTTTTGTTATTTAATTTTAAACTAATTCCACTTTTAACTTTAGGCACTTTAGGCACTTTAGTGCACTTTAGACACTTTAGGCACTTCTTACAACTTACTTCCCACAGCAGTAAAAATCGCTAAGAGTTCATCAGTCTCTTTTAATACTGGCATTGTCGCTTCCATCGACAGCCAACCCATTTCATCAATTATTTCCAGCCAATATCCTGATTCACTTGCCTCTGTTTCGCAAATAGAAATTTTATTTCTGAAGTCAGGTTTACTTCTTGACCTGTTTGCTTCACGATAATTTGCACCTATACTTGTTCCTGCTTTGGCAAGTTGATATCTTACAACTTTTGCTTCAGGAATATCTGGCAATTGTGATGCTAATTTCAAAATACTTATCGCAAATTGTTTTGTTCGTTTTTCGAGTTGCAATCCAAATTCTTTGTTGTTCATAGTTTTATTTTTTAATTTATAAATTATTAGTGCCTAAAGTACTTGGAGTGTCTAAAGTGCCTAGAGTACTTGTGGTTGCTGACATATTCTTTCTTGTTTTTCATCATTGCTTTTTCTTTTAAATCACAAATAAATTCCACTTTCAACTTTAGACACTCTAGGCACTTTAGACACTCCAGGCACTTCTTTTGATTATTTCTTAATCTTTTTTAAGATTACAATATAATCATTTTAAATTTATTAACAAAATATTTCTTCTGTTTAAAACTTTTCTTTTTAAATAATAAAAAACCAATTGCCCACATTTATAACAATATTAGCATTTATAAGAGTAAAAAGATCATAATCTATGTGGAATAGAATAAATGAAAGTATAATAAAGACCACAATGAGTTGTAAACCTGCCAAGAAACATTTTGCAGTTTAAATATTTTTTTTACTTTTGAAGTGACAAAAAAAAACTAATATAATAAAACATAATTATGGCAAAAATCAGAGGAGCTATAGTAGTTGACATTGAAGGATGTAAAGGTTGCGGAGTATGTATTCCTGCATGTCCTCAGAGTGTACTAGACTTAGCAAAAGAAGTAAATGGCAAAGGGTATAACTATAGTTATATGAAGAATCCTGAAGCCTGTATAGGTTGTGCAAATTGTGCTATTGTTTGTCCTGACGGTGTAATATCTGTCTATAAGGTAAAAGTGGCCTAATTTAATCGTTAAAAATTTAGACAAAATGGAAAAAGAACTAAGGTTAATGAAAGGTAATGAAGCGGTGGCAGAAGCTGCTATACGCTCCGGGGCAGATGCATATTTTGGATACCCTATTACTCCACAATCAGAAGTAATTGAATATTTAATGGCACAAGAGCCTCATAAGAGAACAGGAATGGTTGTTTTACAAGCTGAAAGTGAAGTTGCAGCAATAAATATGATTTATGGTGCAGCAGCATGCGGAAAAATGGCAATGACATCCTCATCAAGTCCTGGTATAAGTTTAAAACAAGAAGGTATATCGTACATTGCTGGTGCAGAATTGCCATGTTTGATAATGAATTGTGTTCGTGGAGGACCTGGATTAGGTACAATTCAACCTGCACAATCAGACTATTTTCAATCAACTAAAGGTGGTGGTCATGGCGATTATAGACTAGTTGTACTTGCTCCTGCATCAGTTCAGGAAATGTATGATTTTGTTGAAATCGGCTTTGACTTATCTTTCAAATACAGAAATCCTGTTATGATTTTGGCAGATGGTATAATTGGTCAGATGATGGAAAAAGTTGAAATCGGTCCACAAAAAGAAAGAAGGACTATGGAACAACTTATTAAGCAATGTCCATGGGCTACAGTTGGAAAACCAGCAACTCGTGAACGCAACATCATTACTTCTCTCGATTTGGTTGCATCAAGACAAGAGGCTTTCAATTTAAAACTCGTTAAAAAATACGAAGAAATTAAAGAAAAGGAAGTTAGATTCGAACTGATAAATTGTGATGATGCTGAATATATAATTGTTGCTTACGGTTCATCTGCCAGATTAAGTATGAAAGCGATGGATTTATTAAGAGCAAAAGGTATCAAAACAGGTATTGTTCGTCCAATAACCTTATTCCCATTTCCATCAAAGGTTTTATTTGATCTTGCTGACAGAGTAAAAGGATTTCTTACTGTTGAAATGAGCACTGGTCAGATGGTTGAAGACGTAAGACTTGCTGTTCAGTTTAAAAAACCGGTAGAACATTATGGTCGAGTTGGAGGAGTTATTCCGTCACCAGAGGAAATTGTAAATGCATTGGAACAAAAAATAATAGGAGGTTAAATCATGGCTGAAATCACAATAAAAGATATTATAAAAGAAGAAAACCTAGTTTACAAAAAAAGCAAGGTTTTGACCAATAACACAATGAGTTATTGTCCGGGTTGCGGTCATGGAACAGCCCACAGATTAATTGCAGAAGTAATCGAAGAAATGGATATACAAAGCCAAACTGTTGGCGTATGTCCGGTAGGTTGTTCGGTTTTGATGTATAATTTTCTGGACTTAGATATGCAACAGGCAGCACACGGTCGTGCACCAGCACTTGCCACTGCAATAAAAAGGTTAATGCCCGAAAAATTTGTTTTTACATATCAGGGAGATGGTGACCTTGCTGCTATTGGTACTGCCGAGACTATTCATGCATGTAATCGTGGAGAAAATATCACAATTATATTCGTTAATAACGGCATTTATGGAATGACAGGTGGTCAAATGGCTCCGACAACACTAAAGGGAATGCCTGCCTCAACTTGTCCTTATGGCAGAGATATCGAAATGATGGGTAATCCACTTAAGATGACTGAACTTGTTGCTCAACTTGCTGGAACTTATTATGTTACACGTCAGAGTGTTCATAGTCCAGTAAATGTTAGAAGAGCTAAAAAAGCAATTCGTCAAGCATTTGAAAATCAAAAGCTAAAAAGAGGTGTTTCGTTTGTTGAAATAGTTTCGAACTGTAATTCGGGATGGAAATTACCTCCTGTAAAAGCAAACGAATGGATGGTTGAAAATATGTTCCCATTCTATCCTTTAGGTGATATAAAAGTGGAAGGTCAATTAGTTACTAAATAATAAAATTAAGAATTATGACTGAAGAAATAATCATAGCCGGATTTGGCGGACAAGGAGTACTTTCAATGGGTAAAATTCTTGCATATTCAGGTCTTATGCAAGGTCAGGAAGTATCGTGGATGCCATCCTACGGACCAGAAATGCGTGGCGGAACATCAAATGTTACCGTTATTATCAGCGACGAAAGAATCAGTTCTCCGATTTTAACAAAATATGATACAGCAATTATCCTTAATCAACAATCTTTGGATAAATTTGAATGTATGGTAAAACCGGGGGGAACCTTGTTGTATGATCCAAACGGAATTACTCGTCATCCAGAGCGTAAAGACATTACCATTTACAAAGTTGCTGCTACTCAAAAAGCTACAGAATTGGGAGCTGTAAAAGTATTTAACATGATGGTTTTAGGTTCATACCTAAAAATTAAACCTATTGTTAAAATGGAAAATGTCATTAAAGGACTGAAGAAATCTATTCCTGCACGTAACCATCATCTAATTCCAATGAATGAACAAGCTATTGAAATTGGAATGAAAGAAGTTGAAAAAGTTTAATTAAATAAACATATATAAAAAGAGCAGCTCCAAAAGCTGCTCTTTTTATATGTTCACATCATAATTACCAAAATTTACTTCTGCCCTATATTTACGGTTACGTGTAAAAAACACATGTTTTATTATTTTCCCGAAAATCCCTGATTTTTTTAAAAACTTCCTATATGTAGATTTACTTGGATCAAATGAATGATTACCGTAATGAACAGGTGAAACATAGCAATAAGTATATTCTGCAACATCAAGTGTATTTCTGTATAGAATTTCGTCAGGAATTTCCTTAGTAATCAAACTTACAACACTATATTCTTTACACTTTTGTTCAATTCCTTCAATAACTTCAGAGTATATTTTCTGTTTTCTTTTTAAGTCAAAATCAGAGTATGTTGAATTACCTATTTTTCGTATAGGTCTAATTTGTAAAACATCAATCTTGTATTTTTCGAGATAATCACCAATATAAGCAAGATTATCAATATTGTCTGGATTTACTGTGTAGTTAATGCGTAGTTTAAAATTCGGAAATTCTATTTTAACCTTTGATACAGCCTCCAGAACTTCATACAATTTCTCAATTTTTGCTCCGGGCATCATCGCTTCATAAACTTCTTTAGTCGTTCCATGCATCGAGACAATAATTTCATCTAAACCTGCATGTACTAAAGATTTGATTTTATTGTAATCCAATAAAGAAGCATTAGTTGTGAATGAAATATGTGGAACATTGTGCAATTTCGCCTGACGAATAATTTCTTCGTTATGTAAATATAGACTAGGTTCAGCACCACAGCCTAATTGCAATTTCAGAGCATATTTAAAAAAGTTTTCGGCAACAATATCTATTTTCTCTTTTTCAATGCGAGATTTATCGGGTGTATATTCAGGATCAGAAAAATAACACATCAGACATCGGAAATTGCAAGCCATAACTGGATCGAGAAACACATTGAGATGACGTTTTTTTAGTAAAAATAAAACGCCCACTCCCAAAATCTTAAGACGTTCGCTCTTGACAATCCGATTTATTTTAAGAATTCTATAATAATTCATACGAATTTTTTAGACTGAGCAAAGTTACGATTTTTAACATATCCTTAAATGAATCGATATGTTTTCTTTTAGTCAAGATAATTAATGAAAGTTAGTATTTATTTAGGTGTGTGTTTAATTAAATACTCTATTTTTGAGCTAGCGATAGTTAAAAAGCATGGAGCATGGGGCATGGAGCACAGGGCATTTTGCCTGAGATAAAAGTTATAAATAGACTTAATGGATTTTTAAATCAAGAAAAATAATCTTTATATACAGTAATGATAGCTCTATGCACCTTGCACCATGCTTTTTTGGAATACTCCCTATTATTATTCTACCAGCTAAATAATTACGAAAGTTATTTGATAAGTAATCTTAAGAGTTATTTTACAATTATCTAATAAAATCTAAAATCATCTAATGAGCTATTTATATAGATATTACGTGAAGCTCTAATATACACGCCATTCGTAGTAATATTTAAAACCGTAACCATTCATGTGTAAAATAATAGCCTTTTGATCGCCGTGTTTGCTGCCTTTTGTGATTTTCGGAGCTTTCATTTTGCCTTCAAATTCCTGTAGATGTGTTTTCCCGTCAGGGGTTGCAAAATTTATTTTTCCATAGCTTCCACCACCTGGATTTGTGTCTTTCATATCAAAACTAATTGAAAACTGACTAATTCCCCATGAAGATTCAACCGTTCTGTCTATTTCAATTGAAGGTAATTCTATATCAGAAAAATATTTTGGTGGATCAGTCCATATAGTTACTGCCGTACCCGATGCAATAGTATTACCTTACTTGTCCAGTCTAGTAACTGTGTTTGTAAAGTTATTTTTATCTCCTTTTGCCGAATTTACTTCAGTATAAGGATCACCGTTATTAAAATTACCAGACTTTGATCCGTCCGAAACGCTCACAATATATTCCCATCTGGTAAAATACCAACCTGTTTTATTTCCATTTATTGGAATAACTTCTTTGTCTTCTTCTTTAACCGTTGTTTTAGTCAATTCCGGATCCCATTTATAAGTATAGACAGCCTTAAAACCTGAGCCCATAGAAACAGTGAGAGTTTTTTCCTCGTTAAGTTTATAACCTGCAGCTACAGCAACAGATGTGACAATTTCACTGTTAAAATCTTTTGAGAAGAATTCCTTTCCTTCAGCATCCTTAAGATTTATACCATATAATCCCTGACTAAATTTGGCTGATTGCTGTTCAGGTGTCCAAGTTTTACTACTTATGGTTTTGAGAGAGTAAGTCATTTTAATTTTGTCACCCGGAAAAAACTGTGACTGAGGATCTGTCCATTTTACATTGTAAGTGACTCCCGCGAGTAATGCACGCGAACTTTTGTCATAACGATTAAAATTGATGGTAATATCACCTTTTTTTCCTTCAAACTTGGTAACGTCTTCCATATAATCAGTAGTTCCGGCCAAAACTCTGTCAACAGTTTTCGTTCCGTCAACAAAACTATAATCAGTCATTTTCCAGCCTCCTTTTGTTACCGGATTCTGAGAGAAACTGGATACCCCAACTAAAGTAAAAATAAATAATAACAAGTAATTTTTCATATTTCAAATTTTTAGTAAAAAACTCAAATATATCAAATAATTTGCCAATAGAAAGCTAATTCAACAATAACTAAAAATCTTTAATTAAAGCGATACAGGCAAATAGGAATTTGCCCGAGTTGTTTTTGACATGGTCTTTGCTTTGCTGCGCTGCAAAGACACACGCCAAAAACATTATTTAAACCTTAGTTTTAAAACTTCAAACTAATTCCTCCCATAAAATTAATCCCTGCTTGCGGATAATAATAAGCCCATGTGTTTTCCACACCTTGTTCATACCAGTTTCCTCCATAAGCATTGTTTGAATATTCAAGATTAAAAATATTATTTACCATAAATTTCAGTTGGACTTCCCGAACTAACTTAGTTTCGAAGCTGTAATTTAGTTGAACATTATTTAAGAAATATGCATCGAGCTTACGATCCTCCGATGATGTGTTGTCGAAATACTGCTCGCCTACATATTTCGAAATCCAACTGAGTGAAAAGCCAGAAAAAGGTTTATATGTTACAATTCCTGATGAAACGATATTCGGAGAATATGCAATATCTGTTTCGCCTAAGTCAAATGATTCGTAAGTCTCGTTCCATTCATCATCGTAAGTATATGACCATGAAGTAAAGTTTTTAATTTTGTTTTGACTTAAAGTTAGATTTGCATCAATGCTCAATTTACTAATTGGCTTCACTCCTAGCATAATCTCAATACCAGCTCTGTATGATTCTGGAACATTAGTCATTATATCATAACCAACACTTGATTTTTCGCCTGTTGGAACAAGTTGGTCAATATAATCCATATAGTAAAGATTCGCTGATGCTGAGAATTTTTGTATCTGATAGACATAACCAAGTTCATAATCATACAGAGTTTCAGGTCTAGGCGTTTTTGTAGGATCTCCTGCTGCATCTTTAAAGTTCGTTCGTGTCGGCTCACGATGTGATGTGGCGAATGATGCATAAGTTTTCATGTTTTCATTTATATTATAATATAAGCCTGCTTTAGGATTTAAAAACTCAAAAGCATGATTCTGATTAAGATGTCTCTGATCTCCAGCTGCATCAAGGTCATAATCTATACCTTCAAGAT
>JAQVEY010000059.1 GCA_028697515.1 Bacteroidales bacterium
ATAATCAAGTGAATCGGGGAAGTTGGCAGCAATCACTTTAATGTTAATGCTTGATTCAGTATATTTTTCGACTGGAAAATTTATAAGAATTTTTGACTTTGAAAAACTTAAATCTCTAATATGTTTTAGCTTAACTTCTTTAATATGATTTTCTCCTATGTTTTCAATACCCGAATTTTCACAATATACTGACTTAATAGTATCAATAATATGTTTAGGTCCATATACACTAATGGAATCAGGATTTAAAACTATTTCACCATTTAAAATGAAATCTGGACTTATATTATAATCAGCATTGAAGATTATAGGTACTTTTTTCGAGAAACTTTCTGCTAAATCAAAAAACAATGTATCAGGTTTTACCCCTCTAATTTGTATATTTGAACCAAATCGTTTTGCTAAGAATGGTATTATTTCTTTAGTAAGAATGTAACTCTTTAGTGGATTGTCAACACAGTTATAAAAAACAACAGGAGATTCTTTTTCAGCTAGATTTATTACAACAGGTAATTTTACAGTTTCAATTTTTTCGCGTAAAATATTGTAGCCATGTCCATGAATCAATACAGTTAAATTCGAAGTGTTTTCAGAACTGAATCTTGTCTTATAAGGTAGATTCTCGAATTTGTATGGAATTTCAATGGAAGAATTATGTTCTTTATTGACAAAATTTAGAAACCATAAAAATGATGATAAAACAAGGAAAAACAAAAAGATAAAAATATTTCGGTTTTTAAATTGTTTTGCAATATAAGCCGATAGTTTTCTTTTAGTTGTTGTTTCTTCAGACATGGAAATTTACTATTTTTGTACTGGAGGGATATCCTCAGGAGAAGCAACTACAGAACCTTTGTCAAGTTTTACCTTTACATTGCTATCTATTTCAACAAAAACATATGTATCTTGTACCTCAACAATTCTTCCATAAATACCTCCGGCAGTGATAACTTTGTCTCCTTTTTGTAATCCTTCGCGGAATTTTTTAGCTTCTTTTTGTCTTTTCATTTGAGGACGAATCATGAAAAAATAAAATACTGCTACAATCAGAACAAGAAAAATAATCGAACTGTAGGGACTGCTTTGTTCGCCTTGTGGCGCCATTAAAAATAATTGATTCATAAAACTTATTTTACATTTAACACTAATTTACATAATCACTTCACAACGTATAATTAACTCAGTAATATTTGGTTGTGTATTAGAATATACTTTTGCAGATTTTGTCTGGATACCATCACGGTTTGCACTGTCAAATACTATTTCTACATTACCAGTTTGCCCTGGCTTAATAGGTTCTTTTGACCATTTGGGAACAGTACAGCCACATGAGGCTTTTACATTTGAGATAATCAAATTCCCGTTGCCAGTATTTTTGAACACAAAACTATGAGCAACTTTTTCTCCCTGAATCACTGTACCAAAATTATATTCTGTTTCAGTAAACTCAATTGCCGGAAGATTATTGTTTTCTCCGTCTCCATTAGCGGTAGATGGATTAGTTATATTGTATTCTCCACCGGTTTGAGTATTGCTATTGTTACATGAATATAAACTAACTATAAGTAATAACCCGATTGTATATACAATAATTTTCATACAATATTGAATTTTAAAACGATGCAAAGATAATACTTTTATATTTATTCTTTACAACTTATTTGTAAATCTAATTATAAAATATTGTTAAAAGGAATGTCATAACAGCCCTGTTCCTGTTTTATTTAGTTCTCCGGATTTTTTAAGATCCATATGTATTTTGTCAATTATACCATTTATAAAAGTACTGCTTTTTTCTGTACTATAGAATTTAGCAATATCAAGATATTCATTAATTGTAACTTTAACAGGAATATATGGTATTTGAGTAATTTCTCCTAGAGCAAGATGTAAAATTACTCTATCAAGAAATGCAATACGTTCTAATTCCCACTTCTTCAAACAACTTAAAATCTTCTTGTCAAAGTTATCTTTATTTAAAGCAGTTAGTTTTATGAGTGTAAAAGCAAAATCTCTATCTTGTTTATCTTTAAAAAGTTCAGGCAATTTGTAATCAGAAATGTTTTTACTGTAGTTTTTTATGTTCTGAATTAAATTACTACATAAAAATTCAAGATCATCATTCCAATATATACTTTTTTCTTCAAGAATTTCATCTAATTTCGGATTTTCGGTAATATTTTTAGAAATAATTGTTTTTATTATTTCGAAATCTTCATCAAAAGAATTCTCTGTGTTATTCATAAATTTAGAATAGTATGCTGATTTGCTTATGTCTTGCCACGTAGCTTTGATAAATTCAGGATATTCACTCCAATTTAAATTTGTATTTGACATGGCATTTTTAATGTGTACATCATTTAAAAATGCCGAAATGATTCTGTTATTGCAAAACTTTGTGTTAGGATTAATATCATTATCAGTTTTAACATGCTTATTTTTCGCCAATTCTAGTTTGTCTTCTGCAAAGTCAAAGATTGCAATTAGCAAACAGTGAAGATGTATAAACAATTCATAAGAGTGATTGATATTTCGTTCCATTTCTTTAACAAGCATATCAATATTTTGCTCTTCATCATCCTGCAAAAAGGCGTAATATGTTTGCATAGCCTTTATCCTTACTAATCTTCGACTAATCATGTTAATGTACTTTTGTTTCCGTACAAAAGTATATATATATTTTAAAAATCATTAAAAAAACTGTTTTTTTAAGAAAATTTGATAAAATTTCAATTTGTATTGTTATTTTTCTTTAAATTTGTATAAACAATAAAACATATTGTATGGAAGGTGATGAAAAAAGGAGAGAAGAAATCCATTCTGTTTCGATCAGAGCTGGTAAAAGAACTTATTTTTTTGATGTCAAAGAAACCCGTCAGAATGATTACTATTTGACTATCACAGAAAGTAAAAAGGTGTTTGACAAGGATGGGAATTCTAGATTTGAGAAACATAAAATCTTTCTTTATAAAGAAGATTTTGAAAAATTTATGGATGGCTACAACGATGCAGTAAATTTTATCAAGGAAAACAGACCTGAATATTTCGAGGCATTAAGTCAGGAAAAATCCTCTGATGAAGAATCTACTGTTTCACAACCGGAATCAAACGACTAAACATTATTGTTCGTAAACGAGATTTACTATTTTAGTCAACATTTCTGCATCTGTTTGGTCAAATGCAGCAAATTGGTCACTATCTATATCCAAAACTCCCACAATGCTTTTCCCTTTACATAAAGGAATAACAATTTCTGATTTACTCAAAGGATTACAAGCTATATGACCCGGAAAACTGTGTACGTCATCAACAATAATAGCTTTTTCTGAATTGATTCCACTCCAACAAACCCCTGTATTCTTTTTTAATCTCATACACGCCAAAGGCCCTTGATAACATATAACTTCAAGTTCAGCATTATCACTTATCATATAAAATCCTGTCCAGAAAAAATGGGTGTTTTTATGATGCAGAACAGCACAAATTGTTGCCATACGACTATATGGGTTGTCAACTTTTTGAAAAAGCTCTTTGAGTTGTATCAATAACCTCTGATATTTTTGTTCTTTCTTTTGGGATTGACTATTCATTATTTCTATTTTTTTTCGAAAACATTCTTTTTAACCAACATTTTTTATTTGCTTTTTCAGCTTCTTTTTCAATAACTTCCAACTGCTTATATGTAATATATGAAGGTCTTTCGTTTCTCATAAACACTCTTGGGTACAATTGGTTTTTATTAATGCCCATTCCACCATAAGTAAAATTAAGTACATTTTTACACGAGCTGCGTGATAGACTTTCGATGCTGTATTCTGTAATCCCATCATTACGATTAACTTTATAGTCATCGTAAACTGTTCCCATTTTAGAACTGTAGTTTTTCGAAATTTTTAATACACTTTGAATATAAGAATCAATATAAGCTATCCATAATCCTTTTTTAAGATTAACAGATGTATTATAAAGTTTTATTTCAAATGTGTCTGGTATAGATGAAGCATATTCGTATGAATATCCAGGAGGGGTAATGATGTCATTTTTAAATGATATTTCTGTGCTTATACTGTTATTCCAATTTGTCATATGAAAAAATGATTTCAGTGTGTCTTTGGTGTTTTCTTCTAACCATGAAACTGATAGTTTTATACTTCTCACAGATTCCATTGCTCTAGTGTTGCTAACTTCAAAATCTTGGCGATAATATTCTGCTGTAACGAAAAAATTATTATCTTCTTTTAAAGTCGGAATGTATTTTATCAGAACCACTGTTTCTCCATTTGTATTTTCTTCAGAATTTAATATTTCATAAGAATTCTTATCAACCCATGCAGATGCTTGAATTTTACCTAATTCCTGAACATCTTCAGTCATGACAAACCATCTGTATTCTTCTGATTTCTTTTCAAAATAATCTGATGCATAATAAAGAGTAGATTCGTTAAGCATTACCGCCATAATTATTGCTCTATGGACTGCTACTTCTTTAGCTAGGTTTTTATCTTCCATTCTAGGGTCAGAAACCCCAATAGCATATACCTCAGAATTTCCTAACGAATATGGAAGGTCTTCAGCCCAAGAGGGCAATTGATAATATTGCACATATTCTTGTGCATCCAGCAAGGAAAAACTGAAACAAAGCACAAAAAATATCAAATATTGCTTCATAGTCTTTATCTTTGTTTTTTTTAATTTGAAATAATGGTTAAAAATGCAAAAAAAATCAATATAATCACACTCGGATGTTCTAAAAATCTTACCGATTCCGAACAATTTGCTTTTCAGGCAGCTGCAATTGGGTATGAAGTCGTTCATAATTCAGATAAATCAGATTTTGATATTGCTTTTATTAATACTTGTGGATTCATTAATGATGCCAAAGAAGAATCTATTAATACTATTTTAGAACTAGTTAATCTGAAAAACAACAATAATAAAAAACGTAACAATAAAAATAGATTAAAGAAAATAGTCGTGTTTGGATGTTTGGCTGAAAGATATATGTCTGAATTAAAATCTGAAATCCCAGAAGTAGATGCTTATATTGGTAATTATGATATTGTTGAGTTAATGAAGGTACTTGAATCGAATCCTATTCAAAGCTCGAAGTATGATAGGATTTTTGATTCTCCAGGTTATTATGCATATCTTAAAATTTCGGAAGGTTGTAACCGAACATGTTCATTTTGTGCTATTCCTTTGATTAAAGGTAAATATGTCTCCAGAAAACCTGAGGATATAGTAGAAGAAGCCAAGAACCTTGCAAAAAATGGAGTAAAGGAATTAATTCTGATTGCTCAGGACCTTTGTTTCTATGGATATGATCTAAAAAAAGAGTTTCTATTGCCGGAATTAGTAAGCTCACTTAGCAAAATTGACGGTATAGAATGGATTAGACTTCATTATCTATATCCTTTTCTCTTTCCAGAAAAACTTCTTGATGTAATTGCTGAGAATCCAAAAGTCTGCAAATATATTGATATCCCTTTACAGCATATATCAGATAAAGTTCTTAAAAAGATGAACCGAGCTAGTACGAAACAGGAAATCGTCGATTTATTAGACAGGATAAGAACAAAAATTCCTAATGCTGCGATACGTACAACTATGTTAGTTGGGCATCCGGGTGAAGGGGAGAAGGAATTTAAAGAATTAGTAGATTTTATTAAGGAACAAAAATTTGACAGACTTGGAGTGTTTACATACTCTGAAGAAGAAGGTACTAAAGCTGCAGAATGTTATAAGGAAATAATATCTTCAGAAACTAAAAATATTAGAGCCGAACTTGTAATGGAAGTACAAAACATAATTTCAGCTGAGTTAAATGCTAAAAAATGCGGGAATATTTATAAAGTAATAATTGACAGCAAAGAAAATGATTTTTACATTGGAAGAACTGAATTCGATTCTGTTGAGGTTGACAACGAGGTAATTATTACTTCTGATGAGAAATTATCAATTGGTGAGTTTTATAATGTTGAAATTACCGGTTTTGATGACTATGAGTTATATGGCAAAAAAATATAAATTATTTCTTTGAATAGTATCAAAAAGGTTTTATCTTTGCACACTCTTAACGGACTAGTAGCTCAATTGGATAGAGCACCTGACTACGGATCAGGAGGTTGAGGGTTCGACTCCTTCCTAGTTCACTGAAAAATTCGCAATATTGCGTAAAAATACCTGATATCAAGCATTTTTAAGATGTTTGTTATCAGGTATTGATTATTAATACGCGGTTTTAAGTACTAATTGTTTAACAAAAATGTTCCAAATTAAAAAAATAAGGACACCAATGTATTTTTTGTTCTACAGATCTGAGGTATTCTGATTTAAAACAACTCAGATTTATGCTCAGATAATGAATCCTGTATTAGATAAATGGATGGAGAACTGGAATAAATAAAAAAGCCATAAAAAAAAGAATTAAAAATTATGGAAATGCTTTATAAATATCTTTACGGTGTAATACTCTAGCAAATTGTACTATATCATTTTCAATAAAAACACCAATGCGATAATTGCCAATACGGATACGATAAGAAAACGAATAGCCAGTAAGTTTTTTAATATTACTTATTTGGCTTATTTTTAAAGATTTTTCTACATTTATTATCGCATTAAAAACATCATTTTTCACTGATTGCGAAGGTAGTTTGTCTAAGTCTTTATAAAATCGTGATAAAAATTCTGTTTTCATTTGCGACCTAGTTTCTCCATTACTTTTGATCTACTAACTTTTTTAGTTTTGTCAGCCTCCTTCATTAGCTTCGCCAATCCCAAATCTTCGCGATCTTCAACTGATAATAATTTCATTGAAATACGCATTTTTTTTAACATTTCTGATAATAGCTTTAATTCTGCGTTATCTTTTATGTCTATGATTATTGTTGCCATAATAAACTTCCTTTCATTTTTTTTAATATACGGCAAAGTTAAAGAAATGTTTTATTCTTTATGGAAAACCTGATAATAAAAAAATAAATAGTGAAATAAGTTCACAAAGCCTGTTACTTATGACGGGCTTTGTTGTTTTTATTGATATGTATATTATTTAAAAGGATGCATACAATATAAACGTATAAACAAACTAAATTGTAAGACACACTTATGATGTTCTTGCTAAAGAATTAAACACCAATAGAATTATTTAGTTATACATAGAAGTATAGCTATATGAAAACAACTTTATTATCTCAATATAACCGTAAAATCTTTATCGTTGCCTTATTAGTTTAAACCAACTGTTTACACCATAGTTCCCATTTATTTATTTGTAAATTCATAAATAAAATTTATTTTTACTAGATATTTAGACAATATGAAACTCTAACCTAAACAATTACTAAATGAGAACAAAACTTTCAGGATTATTGATTTTTGTATTTGCATTATTTATTATTTTAGCATGCAACTCAAGCGTTTCGAAAAAAGAAATAAATAGTAAAACAGACACTAACCCTAATCAGGATTCAGTAAAATTAGATTCCAAAACATTAATGGTTTATTATGAAAAATCAGGAAAACATTACGACTATTTTGTAGAAGAATTGCCAGGGGAGACTTTTATTTTATTAGCAGAATTTGAAACCCTTCCAGCGGATGTAATTTGGGATACACTGAATCATCAGGTTCATTTTGTTACTCAAGATGGTGTTTTAATGAAAAATTACCTAAATAAAGATGAGGAATTACAAAAATTATCAGATCCTCTTCCAGAAGGAGTAATTGTCATGTTTAATACTGCATGGATTGACAAAGAAACTGGAGATGTTTGTTTTTCTTATGGAATAAATGTTGACCAAGCTAACTTAGCCAAATATCAAAAATTGGAGAAATTAGCTGATTATTTGCCTGAATGGGGTGGCGAGGTAATCGTTGGCATACTGAAAGTAAATAAATCTGGACAATGGGAAACGATAGTTGAAAAAGCATCCAAATGTTGCGCAGGGATGACTCCAGGACTATCTGTTCTCAACGATTACATAAAAATAGATGATAAATATATCTCAACTTCGTCAATAATAAATAATTCGATGTGCTTTTATGGAGTTAAA
The DNA here is from genome assembly GCA_028697515.1 of Bacteroidales bacterium. Taxonomy (GTDB): domain Bacteria; phylum Bacteroidota; class Bacteroidia; order Bacteroidales; family ML635J-15; genus Bact-19. The sequence goes on from JAQVEY010000059.1 coordinate 8,058, forward strand.
GGCAATACAGAGTTATTAATGGATACGGAATTAGAGAAATATTTTATAGGTGTTGAAGTTCCCTCTTCAGACGCTTTTTTTCTAGCAAAATTAAACGATAGTATTAGTCTTATTGTTTCGGCAGCTTGGGGTGATACCCCTCACAGTATTTCCCCATGCTATTTTTGGGATAATAATAAAAGTAGATTAGAGGAAATAATCCTTAATACTAATACCGATAAATCTTATCATTACCAACTTGGTATGCAGATTACAAAAGACTATTTATTGATTGCTTCCGAGTATCAACACGAAAGTCCAAAAATTTTCGACATTAGAACCCTTCAAGAAGTTTATGATAATCCTGAAGCATCGCACGCTTTTATTCTCAAGAATGAATAGAGCGGTATGATGTCTTTCTTTATTTACGAAAAATTTCATAATATGAGAAAAATAGTTTTATCAGCAGTATTCTTTTCTTCACTTGTGATGGCTGCATACTCGCAAAATATCCGACTTGTCCCTCCTGTAGGTCATACAGCACAAATTACTGATGTTGATATTTCGTCTGATGGGCGTTTTATTGTTAGTTCATCGGTTGATAAAACTGTTATTGTATGGGATTATGCAACTGGCAGAGAGATAATAAAATTTGCAGGTACTAATTTTGGTGTTGTTTCATGCGAATTTTCGGCTAAAACAGATAAGGTTTATTCAGCTGGTTGGGATGGTAAAGTAAGGGAGTGGAGTCTTGAAACCTTTAATCAGACTGCTGTTTATGATGGTTTTGATAATGGAATTAATTGTCTTTCTGTTTTTCCTGATGTTAAAAAAGTTGCAATAATTGGTAATGCTGGGATATTAAAAATACTAAACACAAAAGATGGTAGTGTTGATAAGGAAATTACAGTTTCGAAATCTGCTTGTTATGGGCTCGATGTTGGTAGTAAAGGTAAAATTATTGCAACTGGAGACATTAGCGGAACTCTAAAAATATATAATGCTAAAGATTTTAGTATAATACATGAAATAAAATCTAATGATTATCAGATAAAATCAATTTGTATAAGCCCTGATGAAACTATGGTGGTAACATCGTCATACGATTACAAATTAAAAGTATATGATGTAAGAACAGGAAGGCTACTTAACGAATTTAACGATGGGTATCAAATGTGGTCATCATGTGATATTAGTTTCGACAATAAGAAACTCACTGCCGTAACTCTGAATGGTAAACTGTATGAATGGAATCTAGAATCCGGAGAGCTATTATTTAGTATGCAGACAGTATCAGTTATGTCAACAGCTGTAAGATATAAACCTGATGGGAAAGAAATTGTGGCGTGTGGCTCATCAAATGAAATAAATGTTTACAAATCTGTTGAGGGTAAATTGATAAAAACTTTTGTTGGTAGTACTAGTCCAATAGAGTCTGTTGATGCAGTTGGCGAAAAATTCACATTAGCATCAGCTCATTGGGATTCGCGTGTGCGGATTTTTAATATGTTTAAGTGCAAAATGATAAATACTGCTTTTGTTGATAATTCATATTTATCACAGGTTTGTTTATTAAAAACTGGTAAAGATGCTGTAATAACATCAATGAGACCTGGAATGCATATATTTAACTACCAAAAATCGGAATTAAACCCATTTTATGATAATGCTTCAGGTATTTATTCCATAGTGTTTGGCCCTGATGAAAGTTGGTTTGCAATGAGTTTGCATGATAGTACTGTTTATATCTATTCGAATGACAAATACTCTGATACAAATAAATCACTTCTTGCTTCGTATAAGCACAAAGG
>JAQVEY010000060.1 GCA_028697515.1 Bacteroidales bacterium
TTCCGAAAATAACAGCCATAGCATCAATATTATCAAAATCATTTTCACAGGCGTCAATAATATGTCCTAATTGTTCTGCAGTACCTGTTGCAAGAAAGTCTATCGGATTAGCTACAGAACTTCCGGGGAATAGTTTTTCCAGTAATAATTTTGCTTTCTCACCTTCGATATGAGGAATATTTAAACCACCATTGCTAAGGGAGTCGGTTAACATCACTGCAGGACCTCCGGCATGTGTAATAATGGCAATATTTTTACCTTTTGGTACAGGATGCATAAATATTGATGCAACAGTTGCAAGTTCTTCTCTTCCGTTACAACGAACAATACCTGCTTTACGGAATAATGCCTCAACAGCCACATCAGGACTTGCCAAAGCCCCTGTATGAGATGATGCTGCACGACTTCCGGCTTCCGATCCACCTGATTTTATAGCTGCTATTTTTGCTCCTTTTCTTATAAGAGATGAGGCATGACGATAAAGTTTTTCAGGTTTATCTATGTTTTCAATATATAACAATTTAACAGGAGCTGAAACCCCTGGCTGATATGTTTCATCGAGATGTTGTAGAATTTCCTCTACACCAATCTGTGCAGAATTTCCAACCGAATACACTGAAGAAAAACGTAGCCCTTTCGGAATGGCGGATTCCATAATAAATACTGCTGTTGCTCCTGAACCAGAGATAAAATCAACACCAGAAGATGCTAGTTCGGGAATTGGTGTGGTAAAAATACCATTATATGTCTGATTTAATAAGCCAACACAGTTGGGCCCTATTAAACTAGCTCCAGCTTTGTCAATTACACTAACAATTTTCTCTTCTAGTTCTGCACCTTCTTTATTTTCTTCACTAAATCCTGCCGATAAAATTATAAATCCACCTGTTTCCTTTTTATTTGTAAGTACTTCCACAGCTTGTAAACAAAATTTTGCTGCAATAGCAAGAATGGCACAATCTACCTGTGGCAAGTCTTCTACATCACGATAGCTTTTTATACCCTGAACTACATCAAGTTTAGGATTAACTACATATAAGTTTCCTTTAAAATTGCCATCAATAAGATTTTTTAGAATTTTGCCACCTGGTTTTTGAATATCATCTGAGCCTCCAATAACTGCAACACTTTTTGGATTTAATAATTTATCGTTTATCATAGTTCATATTTTTTCGTTGTCTGCAAAGTTAAAATTAAATATTAATAAAAAATATATTGAATGAGTTTTTTGAATTATGAAATTAAAATAACAATATTTACGAGATTAAAATAATTCTAAAAAATAGTGTTTTGTATTAAAATTATTTGATGAAATTTAAAAAAAACTATATTTGTACCAAAATTATAGAAATAAAGTTATGAAAAATAAAGTATTTACAGTCTCAGTAATTTGTATTGTAACATTATTTGCGTTTTCATGTGGAAATAAAGAACAAAAGGTAAACAGCGAAGGAATAGACAGTAATGAAATTGCAGTAAAATCTGCTATTTTGGATGAATATGGTAAACTGATGCCTGGTTGTAAAAATTTAATTGCGATCGAAGTTGAAGGTATTGATGTAGCTGAAGCTTTGATTTATATTGATGAGGATGCCGGAGATGCTTATATTGAAGAAACAGGTGTTAGCCTAGTTCCTTACGAAGGAGGCAAGAAAGTTAAAATGATAGTAAGTTTTAACGACAAAGGTGGAACAAAAGAATTTGAAGTAGCTGAAGCTTTGCCAGCACCTCAGGTTAGGTTTTTTAATGCCGAAACAAATGTGATTCAGGATTATGATATTGAAAATGTTGCTACTGTGATTGTTGAAATAGTCGCAGACGAAACTTTTGCCAAATTGTTTCCTCAGGATTCAAAATACAGAATAATTTCTTTTGATGCTGTTCTTATGAGAGCAGAAGATGAAATTAAGAACATTTCGGTAAAAGAAGCATATGATAGTAATCAGATTAATATTTCAACTTTACAAGATGCCGCGGTCAAAGGGGATTATATTGTAATAAACATTTGGAAAATTGAACGTCAAGATTTTGAAGGAAATTGGCATGATGTTGAAGTTCCTGAGAAAGCAAAAGAAATTACTCTAAAAATATAGAATTTTAGTAAAATTCAAATTTGAAAAGCAGTTCTTGAGCTGCTTTTTTTTGTTATAATAAGAAAATTATTTTGATTATTAGTATTTGATATTGGCATTGAGATGGGTTTTGGCATGTATTTTTGCTTCATCGAACTTGTGAGATGGCAAAAATCATGACAAAACCCCGAATGTAAAAAACCGTTACCTCCGCATCCACCTCCACCTTCGCCTTTGTATTTCTCATTACAGAATATAGCACAAAAATTTGTTTACAAAAAAGATTGAAATGTAATCAAATATTTGGTTAAAATTAAATCATTTATTATATTTGCAAAAAAAAGATATGTATTTTAGCTCAAATTTAAAAGTATTGAGAAAGCGTAAAAAACGCACACAAGATGATGTAGCATTTGCTCTTAAAGTGCCTCGCCCTACCTATAGCGGTTATGAAAATGGTGTTTCAATGCCAGGAATAGATACTCTGATTAAATTAAGTGATTACTATTCTGTAGGGATAGACTCATTGTTGAGATTGGACTTTTCACAAATGACAGAAAGTCAACTCAGACTTATCGAATCGGGTAATGATGCCTATATTAAGGGAAGTAATCTGAGAGTTTTGCAATCGACCGTAGATAAGACAAACGAAGAAAACATTGAATTGGTAAATATTAAGGCCAAGGCAGGATATACACGTGGATTTGCAGATCCCGAGTATATTAAGGTCCTACCGATATTTCAGTTACCTTTTTTGTCAAAAGATAAAAAATATAGAACATTCCAGATTAGTGGAGATTCAATGCTCCCAATACCTGATGGCTCTTATGTTACAGGTGAGTTTATTCAGAATTGGTATTCTCTTAAAGACGGAGATGCATGTGTAATCCTTACTCTTGACGATGGTATTGTTTTTAAATGTATAGAAAATAAACTTAAAAATTTGAATAAACTTGGGGTTTATTCACTTAATAAAGAATACGAACCATATTCAATAGACGCTGCTGATATAAAAGAAATATGGAAGTTTGTAAACTATATTAGTCCCGAAATACCTTTAGTTGAAAATGATAATATTTTATTGCACAAAGAAGTTGCTAATATTAAAGAAAAACTTGATTTTATTGTAAAGAAAATCAAAGACAGGTAGTCTATAATTCTGTCAAATCAATACCTTCGTCAAAGTGTTCGTGAACGGTTCCATTTTCGAACATATATATTCTTCCGGGGAATTTTTTAAGAATATTGTAATTATGCGTTACAATAATTACAGCTTTACCCGATTCAGTTAAGTTACACAATATTTCAATTACTTGTGCAGCACTTTCAGGATCTAGATTTCCGGTAGGCTCATCTGCAAAGATAACAGGAGGATTGTTAAGCAGAGCTCTTGCTATACTAACAGATTGTTTTTCACCTCCTGACAATTTTGATGGCATCATAAATTTTTTCTCTAACATGCCAACGCTTTCGAGTACCTCATTAATTCTTATTTCAATATCATTTTTATCTTTCCAATCGGTTGCTCTTAGCACAAAATTGAGATTTTCGTAAACATTGCGATCCGACATTAGTTCAAAATCCTGAAATACCATTCCAATTTTTCTACGCAATAGTGGAATTTGCTTGGATTTAAGAGTTTCTAAAGAAAATCCAGCAACATTAACATTAGCTTGTCCTTTGTTAACAGGCAGTTCGGCATATAAAGTCTTTATTAAACTTGATTTTCCGCTGCCTACTTTACCAATGAAATATACTAAATCGCCAACATCAACTTTTATATTTACATTATCAAGTATCTTAGTATCTTCTTGATAGACACTAAGTCCCGAAGTTTCGACTAATAAGGTTGAAGTTGTATCCATACAATAAAAATCAGATTTTACAGGTTAATATTAAAATGTTACTATCGCAAATGTAGAGATTTTATTTTGGTTAAATTGAGCTAAAACTCTTTAGAAATAAACAATATAGTGTTAATTAAAAAAGTTTTTCTGTATATATAAATAGTATGTAATGTAGTACTTTTGAGCTAAATACTATAGTGGTTGTAAATAATTGATATATAAGCAATTAGGAAAATATAAATATAAGTAATTATGAAAATAAAGTTTTTGATTTTATTTATTGTTCTAATTTGTCATAATTTGACATACGGGCAAAAAACACAAGCATATGATGAAATGGAAACTTTGTGGACTACTGCCGAAGACCTCTTTAATAAAGGAATGTATGTCCCTGCACAAAAGTTGTTTGCTGAAATTCTGTTAGACGAAGGACAGGAGTATTCGGCTTATAAAGACGATGCAGCATTCTATATAGCATTATGTTCGATGAATCTATTTAATAGAGATGCTGAATATCAGATTTCAGGTTTTATTTCAGAACATCCCGAAAGTCATAATAGCAATGCCGCTGCTTTTCAAATGGCAAATTACTATTTCAGAATTAGAAAGTACAAAGATGCTTTGGAATGGTATGATAAAACAGATAGATTGAGCCTTACAACGGAAGAACAGTCTGAATACTTCTTTAAGACTGGTTTTAGTTATTTTGCACGTTCCGATTTTGATCGTGCTGCAAAAGCTTTTTATGAATCAAAAGAGGATAAGACGATTTATGGACCAATGTCATTGTATTTTTATTCTCATATAAAATACATCAGCGAACAATATCAGACTGCATTATTAGGTTTTATTGAACTCGAAAAGACTCCAACATTTTCTGCTATTGCGCCATTTTATATTACTCAGATTTATTATTTACAAGAAAAATATGACGATGTAATAGCTTATGCACCAAAAATGATTGATACCTTAACAGGAGCGAGAGCTGCTGAAACTAACAAAATTTTAGGTTCGGCTTATTACAGAAAAGGAAAATTTGCAGAATCCTTACCTTACCTTAATACCTACATGAAAAATACATCATCGGCTACTGATTATGATTATTATGAGATTGGCTATGCCTATTATGTAACCAAACAATATGAGGCTGCAGCGAATTCTTTCAGCAAAATTACAAAAATGAAGGATACTTTAAGTCAGTACGCAGCTTATCATTTAGGCGATTGCTATTTAAAAATGGACAAAAAGGTTGATGCGAGATTGTCATTCGAAATGGCGGCTCAATATAATTATAATCCTAACATAAGAGAGGATGCTTTATTTAATTATGCACAGCTATGCTTTGAATTGTCAATGTCTCCATTTAATGAAGCAATTAATGCGTTTTTGAGATATATCAAAGAGTATCCTAAATCATTGAGAACTGATCAGGCTTATGACTATTTGCTAGATGCTTTTTTAAGCACTAAAAACTATCAGAGAGCAATCACAGTAATTGAGGAAATGCCTGGTAGGAATTCGAAAATTGATGCTGTTTATCAGAGGTTGACTTATTTCAGAGGATTGGAATATTTTACTGAATCGAAGTTTGCAGATGCAATAGCTATGTTTGATAAATCACTTAATTATGGTATTTACGATAAAACTATTCAGGCATTATCGTATTATTGGAAAGCAGAAGCTAATTATCGTCTCGATAAAATCGATGAAGCCATAAATCAATACAAAGAATTTGTTAATGTAACTGGCTCTGTTAGTCTTGATGAATATGGTAAAGCTCATTATAATTTGGGATACGCATACTTTAATAAAAAGGAATATGCTACAGCAAATTCATGGTTTAGGAAGTTCGAGATGCAACCAGGATATGAAAATACAGTGATTCTTAATGACGCGATGAATAGAATAGGAGATTGTTATTTTATCTCGAAAGAATTCTCACCGGCAGCTGAATATTATAAAAAAGCTGCCGAGATTGGAAAAATTATGCCTGATTATACTTTATATCAAATGGCATTGTCCTATGGTGGATTAAAACAGTCTAATGAAAAAATATGGTCGCTTAGACGTTTATTACAACTCTATCCCGACTCTGAATATGCTGGTAATGCTAATTTTGAAATAGGACGTACATATCATATTTCTGCAAACAATACTGACTCTGCAAAATATTATTACAATAAACTTATAATTAACTATCCTAATTCGTCAATGAAAAAGGCTGCTTTATCAAGCATAGCGGCAATATATTTTAGTGAAAAAGATTACAATCAGGCAATGAATCTTTATAAACAAGTTATTGCTGAATATCCTAATACAGAAGAGTCTGCAAATGCCAATGAAATGATTAGAGCTATATATATTGAAATTGATAATCCGGATGGTTATATTGATTACGCAAATTCGGGAGTCCCAGGCGTGACAGTTAGTGTTGATGAGCAGGATGAAATAATGTGGCTGGCAGCGAAGAAGTTATATGTTGATAAAAAATATAATGAAGCTTTAAATTCACTAACTAATTATTTACTAAAATTCCCTCAAGGAAGATTTTGTATAGAAGCGAATTATTTTAAAGCGGAACTTCATTATTATTTTGAGGAAAAGGATCAAGCATTAGTTTCGTATAGAATTGTTGCTGATGCATCTAGAGGTTCTTATACAGAAGAAAGCACAATTAAGGCTGCGAGCATTTTGTATGACAAGAAGCAATGGCAGGAAGCTTATAATTATTACGATAAGCTTTATCCGATATCTGAAAACAAATCAACAAAATTATTGGCAGCAATAGGTAAACTTAGATGTGCATACTTTATGCAGAATTATGATGACGTGATTGCCGCAGCGACTGAGGTAATTGAAAACGAAAAATCAAATGAAGAACAGGTTAGGGAAGCTCATTATAAAATGGCTAAAGCCTATTATGCCAAGGGTAATGCAGTCAGGTCGCTAAATCTGTTTGAGAATTTATCGGCAGAAGTAAAGAGTTCAGAAGGTGCCGAATCAATGTTTATGGTAGCTCAAATAAACTATGAAATGAAAAATGATTCTATTGCAGAAGAATTGATTTACGTATTTGCACAAGCCAATTCACCTCACGGTTATTGGTTGGCAAAAAGCTTTATTTTACTATCAGATATTTATTATGAACGTGGAGATTATTTTTCGGCAAAACACACACTTCAATCTTTATTGAATAATTATGTAAATGAAACAGATGGAATTAAAGATATTACAAGTGAAAAGTTGACAAAAATTATTGATGAAGAGCAAGCTGATAAGGGGGTAGAGGAATTGTTAAATCTAAAAATTAACATGACAGAAGATGGAAGCGAGAACGATGAATTATTTGAGGAGGAAACAGTTATAGGCTTGCCAAAGCCTGCAGAAATTCAAAACATTAATGAATAAATAATAATAGGAATTATATGAATATGAAAGCTAAATATTTAATAACATTGGTTTTATCGGTTCTTGTCCTCGGAGCTTATGCTCAGGAAGAAAATGACGGAGGACTGGGAGAGCAAACAATTATTATTTATAATGAATACACTCCGGTATTAAAGGATGCATCACGAATGCAATTTTTACCCGTGATTGTGGACACTTTAAAAATAACTCCTGTATTTGAATATAATGTTCAACCGGTTTTGTTTAAAACAAGATTTTCACCAAGTCCGATTACTGCTGCAAGTGTTAAAGGTGAACCACTAAAATCATTGGATAATGGAATGATTAAAATTGGCCTTGGAAACTATTTGTCTCCAATGGTCGAAGTTTATTATAATAATCGTCGTTCAAGAGATTATTCTTTTGGAGCATTCGCTAAGCATCATTCCTCTTTTGGAACAATTAAAAACTCTGCTGGACAAAGTGTATATAGCGGATTTAATAATAGTGATGTTACAGCATACGGTAAGAAATTCTTCCACTCTTCTACAATCTCCGGTGATATTGTTTTTAAATCAAATCAAATTCATTACTATGGATATAATCCTAATATATACACCGGACTTGCAGATTTTGTCCTGCCATTTAAAAGGGAAGACATTGAGATGCAAAGGTATAATAGGTTAAAGGCAAATTTTGGAGTAGTTTCTAATAATACTTCAAATAGACGCATGAATTATGATGTTGATTTAGCTTATCAATATTTTTTCTCTTTTACTGACGATTCTCAACATAAAGTTGATTTTAAGGCAGATCTTAATAAACTTGTTAAAAATAATCGTTATGGGATGGATGCAGGTGTATTATTTAATAACAATAATTCTGTTAATTTATCCTATAATGAAATTAATTTAAACCTTAATCCATATTTTAAACACTATACAGAATCTTGGCAGGTGCAAATCGGAGCAAATACTACTGGCGAATTTGGTGGTGACAGCATTAGATATCATATTTATCCAAATATCTATTTCCAGCATAATATCAGTAACACAATTATTCCTTATGCAGGATTTAGAGGATTTATTCAAAATAATAATCTTGAATACATTTCCACAGTGAATCCATTCGTTAATAATGTGAATAATATGCGTATTACGAACTATGCTCAGGTAATAGATGTGGGTTTGAAAGGTAATATCAGTAAAGACATATATTTCCATATTAATGGAAATTATTCGAAAATTGATGATATGGGCTTTTTTGTTGGGGATTCAAGTGTAATTCTTGATAATAAATTTGTACTTGAATACACTAATGTCGAAAGATTTGCTGGTTATGGAGAAATTGCAGTAGATAATATTGGAAGTTTTAGTTTTATACTAAAGGGACATTACTATTATTACAGCTATATAAAAAATCGTCAAAAACCTTGGCACATGCCAAATGTTGATGTAAGTCTTAATACAAATTATAAGTTTAATGATAAACTGAATTTTGGAATAAATGTTAATTTTATTGGAGCTAGATGGGCTAAAACCTATGCTCATACAACTGGAGGTACTGTTTATTCAGATGGTTTGTCGTGGCATGAAGTTGAGCTGAAACCGATAATTGACCTGAGTTTATATGGTGAATATAAATTTGCTTCAAATTTTTATGCTTTTCTTAACCTGAACAATATTACAGGTCAAAAGCAATATATCTGGAATAATTATATGTCTCAAGGATTTAATGTGATGGCAGGTATAAAATATTTGTTCTAAAATTCTTTGTATAAAATATCAAATTGATATCTTAAAAATTGACAATAAACATTATAATTCGTACAATAAAATTATTCTTTCAAAGTACTATTAACAATCCCTTGTAAATATCTGTGAATCAGCTATTTGAGAACGAGTCTTTTGTTAATAACTATATATGTTTTTATGATAATTTAATGCTATAAAGACTGGGAATTTTATTAAATTTGTACTCCTTAAAAATATAGTAAAAAAAAGTATATGACTGATATTAAAGACAATTTGGACCCATTGTTGAAAGCAGCAAATGGAAACGGGAACGGGAATGGCAAGAACGGCTATTCAGCAGACAGTATTACTGTTCTCGAAGGTTTGGAGGCAGTTCGGAAACGTCCTGCAATGTATATTGGAGATGTAGGTGTCAGAGGTCTTCACCATTTGGTATATGAAGTAGTTGATAATTCTATTGATGAAGCTTTAGCAGGATATTGTGATACAATAGATGTTATTATAAACACTGATAATTCTATTCGCGTTCAGGATAATGGAAGAGGTATTCCGGTTGATCTGCATGAAAAGGAAAATAAATCTGCTCTTGAAGTAGTAATGACAGTATTACATGCTGGAGGTAAGTTCGATAAAGATTCATATAAGGTCTCTGGCGGTTTGCATGGAGTAGGTGTATCCTGCGTAAATGCGTTATCAAAAAAGCTTGTTGCAACAGTAAAAAGAGATGGTAAGGTTTACAGACAAGAATATGAGATTGG
>JAQVEY010000061.1 GCA_028697515.1 Bacteroidales bacterium
TTCGATTATTCCACTATTTACTTCACTAAAAAGGTTCAGTAATACAGCGTGGTCTATTGTTAAGGGACATTGAGTATAACTTTCTCCTGCAAAAACCACCAAACCCATTCTATCATCAGGACGACTGGAAACGAATTCCATTCCAATCTCTTTTGCGGCATCAATTCTGTTTGGCTTAAAATCCTCGGCTAACATACTACCACTTATATCAAGTGCTATAACAATATCTACTCCTTCAATTTTACGATCTTCCCACTTATCTGTGCTTTGAGGTCTGGCCAAAACAATTATTATTGCCGATAAAGCAAGTAAACGTAGCACAAAAAGGAAATGTCGCAAGTAGTATTTAAATGGTTTGGAGGTACCTTTAAAAGCGTTCAAAGAACTGATACTCATCGAAGCCGCTGATTTCTTTAATCTCCATATATACCATGCAATTACAGGAATAAGAATTGTAAACAACCAGAAATATTCTTTATTTGCAAATTCTATATTACTCATTTTCTTCAGTATTTTTTATTTGCGTATCATCATCACTCATTTCAATCTCGGCTTCAACCTGCTTTATTTGCTGATTTTCTTCAATTATCTCTTTAGTACTTTCAACAAAGTCAAATGAATTACTCATAGATAAATCATTTTCGTTTTGTAAAGACTGATATTTTGCAAATTTTACAGCATCAGCAAGCTCAAGTATTTGCTGCAATTTTTGTTTATTAGTTTCATTACAATTTGTATTATTTATGGCTTCCAAAATTTCTGATGTAGTCATTTCAATAGCATAAATATCAAATCTGTTTTCAATGTACTCCCTAATAACATCAGTTATCTGAACATGGAATTCTTTTATTTTTCCATGACTCCAAATCTTTTCTTTTCTGATTTGCTCAAGTTTTTCTAATGCAATAATATGTGCTGGCATTTTTGGCTTGACTTTAAAGAATACTGGTTTTTTATTCTTTCTGAAAAACATAAAGAAATAAACCAGCCCTGCAACTATAACTAATACAATGATAAGAATCCACCAATACTGTTTGAAATACTTTTTAAAATAATACCAAAATTCAGCAAAATTGAAAGGAGTATTGTACAAGTCTTCTTTTATATCTTTTATCCTGTAAAGTGTAAATAATGGCTGATTTTGACTTACTTGCTGGTATTCCTGTACAAATACAGTGTCAACACTTCCTGCTACTATATAATCATCAAGAATTCCTGATTTGTCAACAATAAACATTTTTTGAGCTGATGATTCTGCGATTTTTACTATTTCTTCCTGATTATACAAACCAGTCTTTTGTGTTAATTCAGATGAGAAAATATTCAGCAGTTGTTCTTTAACAGATTTCTTTATTATCTCGAGGCTATCCGTACTTAAACTTTGCTTGATAGAATCTGGAATATATTGTTCTATTTCTTTCTTAAAACCATCTTTACCGTAAACAATGAAACCCGCTCTTTCTGCATAAATAGTATCAACAGGGATAGTATCAAGTAATACATAAGGCTTTACAAAAATTTGTGATTCAGCTGTTGCCAATTCATTTGTGTCTGAATTAATTACATATTTAAGTTTAATTGGCGGAATGTAATTTAGTCCTGTATCAAAGCAGGTAAATATATACGATTTTTGATATATTTTCAGACTGTCTTTTTCTGTTATTACTGGTTCTATATCTTGAATAAGGTCAATATTGGCAGAAATGGTGTCTTTAAATACTGGAAACAAGACTTGGTTATTTATAGGTACTGAGGTTTCAATTTGCAATTCTGTTTGTTCACCAATTATTATTGAATCTTTAAGCACTTTTACACTGATAGGAATGTCCTGTGCCAAAACGCCATTCCAAATTAGAATTGCGAGAGATAATATTAAAAACGATTTTATATGAATCTTCATAATTATCTGTTTTTAAATAAATTAATCAATGGTTTTACATAATCTTGATCAGTACGCAAATCTGCCCAATCAACTTTTGCTTTTCTGAAAATTGCTGCAGAATTTTCGCACTGTTCGTTCCACCATTTATTGTAATTTGCTCTAACTCTTTTATTATTTGTATCAATCCATTTCAAATCTCCGGTTTCTGAGTCCTTGAAATATGCAAGTCCTACATTAGGAAGGCTTTGCTCAAATTTGTCATATACTCTTAATGCTGCTAAATCGTGTTTGTTTCCTGCTATTTTTAGAGCATCACTAAAGTCAGGAGAAATGAAATCTGAAATTATAAATGCTGTACTCCGTTTTTTTATAGCATTCGTTAAATATTTCAAAGCTTGCGAAACATCTGTTTTCTTACTTTGACTTTCAAAGTTTAATAATTCCAGTATAATCCTTAATATATGCTTTTTACCTTTTTTTGGAGGAATAAACTTTTCGATTCTGTCAGAGAAAAGAATTACTCCGATTTTATCATTGTTTTGAATTGCTGAAAAAGCAATTACAGCAGCAATTTCGGTTGTAAGTTCCTGTTTGAATTTTTGTTCAGTACCGAATTGCTTCGAACCACTTACATCTATTAATAACATTACAGTAAGTTCACGCTCTTCTTCGAAAACTTTTATATATGGATGATTAAATCGTGCTGTAACATGCCAGTCAATGTCTTTTATCGGGTCGCCGTATTGATATTCGCGAACTTCACTAAAAGCCATTCCTTTCCCTTTATAAGCAGAGTGATATTCACCCGCAAATATTTGTCGAGACAATCCTCTTGAACGGATTTCTATTTTTCTGACTTTTTTTAGTAATTCTTTTGCTTCCATAAATAGTTAAATTGAAAATTTTAAAATCAATTCCCGAGGCAATTATTTTATGGAACTTCAACAGAATTGAGAATTTTACTGATAATCTCTTCTGAGGTAATATTTTCGGCTTCTGCTTCATAAGTCAATCCGATACGATGACGCAATACATCATGACAGACGGCACGTACGTCTTCAGGAATTACATAACCTCTGCGTTTTAAAAATGCATATGCCTTTGCAGCGAGAGCCAGATTTATTGAAGCACGTGGCGAACCACCGAATGAAATCATACCCGAAAGCTTGTCAATATTATACTTTTCAGGATAACGTGTTGCAAAAACAATGTCAAGAATATATTTTTCAATCTTTTCATCAAGATATACTTCACGAACAACTTCTCGCGCCTTTAAAATATCTTCAGGCTTAATTACGGCATTTGCTTTTGGCATTTGTCCTGTTAGATTTTCTCTAATTATTGCTCGTTCTTCCTCAAATTCAGGATAGTCAATTTTAATTTTAAGCATAAATCTGTCAACCTGAGCTTCTGGTAAAGGATAGGTTCCTTCTTGCTCAATCGGGTTTTGTGTAGCCATAACTAAAAATGGTAATTCCATCTTATATGTTGAATCACCTATTGTAACCTGTCTCTCCTGCATAGCTTCGAGCAGAGCAGATTGTACTTTTGCCGGAGCACGGTTTATTTCATCCGCTAGAATGAAATTAGCGAAAATAGGACCTTTCTTTACTATAAACTCTTCTTTTTTCTGACTATAAATCATAGTACCAATTAAATCTGCCGGTAGCAAATCAGGAGTAAACTGAACACGTGCAAATTTAGCATTGATAGTATTAGCTAAAGTGTTTATTGCTAAAGTTTTTGCAAGTCCCGGAACACCTTCAAGTAAAATGTGACCATCCGACAAAAGTCCTATCATCAGCCCTTCAAGCAAATGTCTTTGACCAACAATTACTTTTTTCATTTCTATGTTGACAATATCAACAAAGGCACTTTCTCTTTGAATCTTTTCATTCAACTCTTTAATGTCAATATAACTATCCATAATAATCAGTTTAGGTTTAAACTTTAAAATCAGAGCACGAAATTATCATTTTTTATAAATTTTGTCAAGACTTTAACGGAATTATTATCTTATATATTTGTTAAAAGTGTTAAAGGCTTGTTAATAGATATGAATATTAATCATCATTAAAAAATATATAGTGTGGCATTTTTTGTATTTTTGTATTAATAAATTTAAAATTATGAAAAAGCATTATTTGTTATTGTCCGTTTTTGTGTCCTTTATAATAATATTTTCAGCTTGTAATAAATATGAAGAAGGACCTGCATTTTCTTTGCTGAGTGTTACCAAAAGAATTACAGGCACATGGGAATTAAAGGAAACTATTATTAATGACACAGTAGTGGATTTGAATGATATGATTGACATGATGGGTGAAGCTGAATTGGACAGCATTTCAGATATGGGATTTGATATTAGTCAAATTAACATAACTGCGGTAAAAGTAACTTTTGAGAAAGATGGAGACGGAAATTTTTACTTTGCAATCAGTCTGTCAGGTTTTCCATTTACGCGTACAGAATATATGACATGGGTATTTGATGAAGATAAAGAAGATGTTGAAATTACTATAATGAGTGAGATTCAGATATTTGAAATTCTTCGTCTTTCTAATTCGGAATTGTGGTTAAGACGTATAGAAGTTCAGGACGGATTAACTACAACTACTGTAATGAAGCTTGAAAAAGAAAAAGATTAAATATTTCATAATAAAGTTTTAAAATTAATTTATATGTCAAATATGAGTTTTGCAGCATTATGCCTGCTTTCATTAATAACATTTAATTTTGTGTCAGGACAGGAGCGTCCTCATGATGCATATCTAGATGAAGAAAACGGATATTTTATTAATGTAAAACCTGCATCCAATGGTTATGTATTTACTGACAATTATTGCAATACATTATATTATCTAGAAAATGGTAATCTGCAAACACTTGTTTCTTCACCCGGTTGCGGAAGATATTATAATGTGTCTGAAGATGGTAAATTTGTTGCCTATAAACACATTAGTAATGAAGGGCAAACTCCAGCTGTAATAAATCTTGCAAATGGGAAAACAGAGTTTCTGAATTCCACAGTAGGCTTGTGCGGTCAACCGGTTTTTACTGCTAATGGTATTGCATTTACTGTATCCGATAAGCTTGTTATTTTAACAAATGGACAGAGAGATGAATATTCTTTAGGGTATTATTCAAATATTGTTGAATTTTCACCCGATGCAAGTTTGGTGGTCTATTCTGATAATGACAGACTAATGTTGTTTGATATTGAAACCGGCAAAAGCAAGGTAATATCGGAGGAAAATAAGTTAAGTAGCTATCCCCAATTTTCGCCTGATGGCAAGAAAATCCTTTTTCAATCTGAAAATATGTATGTTTTGGATTTACTGACAGACAAAGTTTATGATTTAGGTTATGGACTGTATCCTAAATGGTTATACGACTCAGAGACTGTGGTTTTCTATAATACAGAAATACAAAATAATACAGTAGTAAATTCTGATATTTATAAATGTAATTATCTTAATCCTATACATATTAACCTTACCAATACCGAAGATAAGTGTGAGATGCAAGCAGTTGCAATAAGTGAGAATGAAATTGTTTATCATAGTTACAGTGAAAGGGAAATTTATAAGTTAAATATTGCAAATAATTATCGGTCTGAGCCACAAATAATTTATAAACATGAGGGCGCATTAGAGATTTCGTTTCATAATATTAAATCACAAAAAGCAGAGGTTTACATTCCTGGAGATGTACCATATACTCATCAGGTTTATGATACTCCTGACGAACATTACGGTTATGGTTCATGTGCTCCAACATGTGCAATAATGGCAATCGCGTATTATAATATTTTACCCCAGTGGCCAAAAACTGTCACAAAGCTTTATCCTCATACCAGTAATTATGGATATTATGTATCAACAAAATATAGATTAAATGAACATTATTTTGAAGAAAGTGCTACTACTTCGGGAGATGATATAGCATACGGAGGTTACGGATATATGTGGTCAGCAAAAGGCCCAAACGGAACCATGAGAAATTATATGGAACTTCATTATATGGAATCAACTCAGTTGTGGTCAGGAAGTGTTACTTGGGCTAGTGTTCTGAATGAAATAGACCTCGATTATCCACTGCCGATGTGTGCTATGTTATCAAGTTCAGGACATCTCGTTTTAACAAAAGGATATATCGTCGATCAACATACTCTTATTTTTAGCGAGCCTTACGGAGATAAGAATACTCCCAGTTGGCCAAGTTACGATGGCTTTAATGCTCATTATGACTGGCCGGGATATAATAATGGATATGAGAATCTTGATTATAACGGATCCTATGGTATTATTGCCTGGACAGTTACGGCTAGAACTCAGGAAGTAGAATACAACGACACATTAATTGATGATGTTTATTATCATCATGGGTTTGAAATGAATAATTCAGAAAATGGTTCACAAATGAGATATTTCCGTGATGAAAATGCCGGATATAATGACCATTTTTGGTGGACAATCACAGAAGCTTCATCGGATGATATTTGTTGGGTGAATTGGATACCAAATATTGAAGATGAGGGTTATTACAGAATTTCAGCTTATATCCCTTCTATAAGTGCAAATGCTCAAAATGCTCCGTACAGAATAATTCACGGAAATGATACTACCAAAGTACTAATAAATCAAAATGATTATAACGACGAATGGGCAGATTTAGGAATATTTGAATATGCTGAAGGAGATGATTTTCGTGTGTATTTAGGAGATTCTACAGGAATAGGAGGCGATTCAATTGCTTATGATGCCATGAGATTTACTTATTTACCTAAACCTGTTGCGGCATTTAATATTTCTGATAATAATTTGTGTGTGGGAGAAACTGTTACTTTAGAAAATACGTCTTCAAATGCAGTTTCATTTCTTTGGAATTTGCAGGGTTCTACAATATCTGTCAGTTCTGAAGCAAATCCAGAATTCAGCTATTCTACTGCAGGTTATTACGGACTTCAGCTTATTGCATACGGAATTGTTGAAAACGACACTCTTGTTCTTAATGATTATTTCGTTGTCCATGATGCACCTGTTGCAAACTTCTCGGTAAATTCTACTGAAATTCATATTCCCGGGGAATATGCAATATTTGAAAATAATTCCGAAAATGCAAATAACTATTTCTGGGATTTTGGAAACGGAAGCACTTCAACTGACTCAAATCCATACTGTGTATATACTACTGAAGGATCTTATACTGTAAGTTTGACAGCAAGCAATGATTGGTGCCCGGAATCTTTGTTTGTTCTTGATGATGATATCATTGTTACTACAATAACTAAAAATGGCATTTTATGTCATGATAATTTTTACATTTATCCAAATCCGGTAAAAGACTTTTTAGAAATTAATTCTGTAAAAGAAATATCAAAAATTTCAATTATTAACAATCTCGGTCAAGTCGTCTTTACTTCAAATGATTTCGAATTAAAAAGACTTGATATATCAGGATTTGCAAACGGAATTTATATGATGGAAATTGTTTCAGGTGAAGAAAAATACCTGCGAAAAATTGTTGTAAATAGATAGTTTTCAGAACGTCTCCTTCAACCATTTTTCAAGATATACATCATAAAGTTGATATTTATTGTCTTCATAATAAATCATCTGCTTATCAATCAATGCATTAACTGCAGCAGTTACAGAACTCGGTTGCGACAGCTTGTATTTGTTCAAAAAACTTCCTGAATTTATCTGTTCAACGCCACCTTCTTTAGCTATGGCTGTCATTACCGAAAACTGCACCGATGTAAGAAGATTTCTGTAACCGAAATAAATATATTCTCGTTCTTTCAGGATTAAGTATTCGACTAATCTAGCTTCTTTTTCAGTAACTTCCTCTCTAGAATATTCAAAAAGTCTGTTGAAGAAGTATTGCACGTAATATGTGTGATTTTTATAAAAATCAATATAGTGAGAGATCAGATTTTTATCAATAATTTTCCCCCTTTTTTTGAAATGTTTGAAAATGTGAGAGGTATAAACTTTAGGATCAATTCTTTTTAATTCCATGATATCAGAGCTTTGATAAAACGGCTTGCTATAATCACTGAACATTGACATGAGAATGTCTTTACTACTTCCTGAAAAAATGAAACTGTCCTTATGTTGATGTTGTATTGCTGTTCGAAGAATTGCTTCCGTATTCTTTTCAGGGTAATTTACAATCTGCTGAAACTCATCAAATGCAATTATGTATTTTGATTTTTGAGCAGCCAGATATTCAAATATCTTATTAATGCTCATTTCTGCTTCTTTTTCATCTGCAATGCTTACTTCAACTGACGGAATTCCAGACAAATCATTAAATACCAGTTTGCCCCTTATCCCTGCAACAAAAACAGATATCTTTTCTAGAAATCCGCGATTGCTTCTTTCATCTTTTATAATAGCATCACTGAAAACCTTAACAAAATCTTTAAGACATTCTGTTGGCATAATGTCAATGAATAGAATACGGTTGTCCTTATCTTTTTGTAATTTGTTTAAAACATGTTTTAACAAAATTGTTTTTCCAAGACGCCGAATAGATATTAATGTTATGTATCTTCCATTTTTGAAAGCTGAAATTATTTTTTCTGTTTCATTTTTGCGATCACAGAAATATTCCGGAGAAATATAATCTAATACTGGGAATGGATTTTCGGGTTCAATCTCTTTTGTTGCTATAGCTACCATAATTATTTAAATTACAAACTTTACGTTACAAACTATACGTTACAAACTTTACGTTACAAACTTTACGTTACAAACTTTACGTTACAAATATAACATAAAATATGTTACAAGTCAATTATTTTTGTAAAAAAAGTGTTTTTTTTAATAATTTTTATAGAACATCGAAATCCGTTCTATTCGTGGTGCTGATTTTTTATCATTTCTATCATCATTGCTAATGCTGTATTTACCGCACGTAAGATGTTTATTTCTCTGTTATTAAGAGAATGGAATAATTTACACACTATTTTTTCTTTTGAGGCAACTGCTATCCATATTGTTCCGACTGGTTTTTCAGGAGTACCTCCATCGGGTCCGGCAATGCCGCTAACAGCGATTGCGTAATCAGTTTTTAGCAAATTTAGAACTCCTTTTGCCATTTGTTCAACAACTTGTTGACTTACAGCTCCATATTTTTCAATAATTTTTGATTTTACTCCCAAAGTTTCAATCTTTACAGAATTATCATAAGCGACTATACTGCCTTTATAATATTCAGAACTTCCCGGTATTGATGTAATCATCGAGGCTATTGTTCCACCGGTGCAGCTTTCAGCAGTAGATAAGGTTTTCCCTCGAGTTTTAAGCAGTTGTCCAATTAAAACTTCGGGTTTTACATCTATTTCAGCAAAAATATTATCAGGAATAATTTTTTTCAGGCTTGTAGTAAGTTTATTTATCAAATTATTGTGTTCGAGTTCTGCTTCGTAAATACTCAGCCTTAGGCGTATAAATCCCGGTGAGGGTAAATATGCAAGATGTACAAATTTTGGCAAAGCATTTTCCCAGTCGGCAATTTTCTCTGCAAGCATTGACTCAGGCAAACCAACTATCATCAGTGTTTTGTGAATGATAGGTTTGTTTGTAAATTTGTCTTTTATAAAAGGCAATACCTGCGTTTCCATCAAATGTTTCATTTCGAACGGAACTCCGGGCATTGATATAAGATATTTGCCGTTTTTTTCGAATAGCATTCCCGGGGCAGTACCCATTTTGTTGTTTAGAATTTTAGCGTTATTAGGAACCATAGCTTGTGCCTGATTTTTAGCATTCATTTTAAATCCACGCTTACTTAAGAGTTCGTTAATATTTTCAAGAACAGATTCACTCAAAATTAGCTTAGATTCAAAAAAATCGCACAACACATTTTTTGTAATATCGTCATTCGTGGGACCAAGTCCTCCTGTAAC
>JAQVEY010000062.1 GCA_028697515.1 Bacteroidales bacterium
AAGGATTTTATTTCACTGAAAAGAAGGCTAAAGATGGTTTCTATACTCAACTGATTGTTCCCGAGTATTATCCTGACAAAAATATCGGATTTCCCGAATTGCCTGTTATGACAAGGCTAATTGAAGTACCACTTAATGCTGAATTTGAGATTAACATAATTAGTTATGATGAACAAATTATTCCTTTAAGTGAATATGGAGCAATATTACCTATCATTCCTAATCAGCCTTCATTATTTAAAAATCAGGACCCGAATTCAGTTCCATTTGAAAAATCAGAATCAATTTACAGAGATTATGAATTCTACAATCCTGAATTGATAAAGACTGAATTAATTAGTAAGATGAGAGGAGTTCAAATTGCACAAATTACTGTGTGTCCTTTCTCATACGATATTGAATCTAATACGCTTTTTATTAAAAATAATATAGTTGTTGAAATAACTTATAAAAATTCTGATTTTATAACATCTTCAAATTTAAAGGCAGAAAAATACTCACCTGCTTTTACAGGAGCTTACAATAAACTTTGGAATTTTAAGGTTCCGTCAACAAAAGATGCAATATCAAAATATCCTATAAAATATGTTGTTATTTCAGATAGGATGTTTGAAGAAACATTACAACCGTTTATTGAATGGAAAACAAAGAAAGGTTTTTACATGACGGTTGCATATACCGATGTAATAGGCACTACTACAACAGCTATAAAAGAATATATACAAACTCTGTATGATGCAGGTACAACAGAGAACCCTGCTCCTACTTTCGTTTTATTTGTTGGGGATGTTGCACAAATTCCTGCATTTCAATGTTCAGGTCATGTTAGTGATATGTATTATTGTGAATTTGATGGTGGAGGAGACTATATCCCTGAAATATATTTCGGAAGGTTCTCAGCATCAAATGTTAGTCAATTAACACCCCAAATTGATAAAACACTCATGTTCGAAGAATATACATTTCCGGACCCTTCATATTTAGCAGAAGTTGTTCTTGTTGCAGGAGATGATGGTACTTTTGGTCCCACACATGCTAACGGGCAAATAAATTATGCACATAATTATTACTTCAATGCAGAACACGGTGTCACTGACTACACATATCTCTATCCCGAAGGAGGCTCTTCTGAAGCTGAAATTATAAGCCATCTCAGTGACGGCGTTGGTTTAGTAAATTATACAGCTCACTGCAGTCAAGATGGTTGGGGCGGGCCTGAATTTACAACTTCAGATATCCCTGGACTGGCAAATGATGACGAATATTTTTTCAGCATTGGAAATTGTTGTTTATCTAACAAATTTGAAGTTACCGAATGTTTTGGAGAAGCTTTACTCAGAGCAATAAAAAAAGGTGCAGTAATTCATATTGGGGGCTCAAATAGTACCTTATGGGATGAAGATTTTTATTGGAGTTGTGGTGTTGCGAGCTCGATATCTGCATCGACCAGTTACGAACAAACTACTCAGGCTGCTTACGATCACTTATTTCATGAAAATGAAGAAGATCCTTATATTACCGCGTACCAAATGGCTTATATAGGAAATATGTCTGTGACAGAAAGCTCCTCTTCAGAAAAACAATATTACTGGGAAATATATCATGTTATGGGAGATCCTTCTCTTATGCCTTATGTTGGTGTTCCTGACGAATTAGATGCTTCTTATCTTGCCACAATTCCTATTGGAATGTCTTCATTAACTGTAACTACAGAACCTGATGCATATGTTGCTTTTAGCATAGATGGAGTTTTATTTGACGCAAAACTTGCCGATGGTTCAGGTATTGCTGTATTAGAGTTTGAACCACTGACTAATGTTGCTACAGGATTAGTTGTTGTCACAAAGCAATTCAGAGCCCCACATATTGGCGAAGTAATGATAATACCAAATGATAATGATTATGATGCAATGTTACAGGAAATAAATGTTCCAACGACAATGGTTCATATTACTGAAGCAAGCCTTTCTCCTTCGTTTACCATCTTAAACTTAGGTCAAATTAATTTAACTTCTGTAACTGTTGGCTATATTCTTAATGAAGAAGAGCCGGTTGAAATAGAATGGGAAGGAGACCTTGCTCTTTTGAGTAGCGATG
This sequence comes from Bacteroidales bacterium, assembly GCA_028697515.1. GTDB lineage: Bacteria > Bacteroidota > Bacteroidia > Bacteroidales > ML635J-15 > Bact-19. The sequence continues at coordinate 2,098 of JAQVEY010000062.1, forward strand.
TTGTTGTTTTTCCTGAGATTACCCTTCAAGCTGGTGAGAATACAATAAATGCTTATGTTAGCAATCCAAATGGGCAAACTGATGAATATCCATCAAACGACCAGATTACCAAAAACGTACTTGTATATTCAGGAGAAGTGAAAATTGTTTCTGCAGAATCCCCTGAACAAATTTACTGTAACACTAATATGGTTCAACCTATAGTAACCATTAAAAACCTAGATACATATCCGCTGACTTCTGCGATAATATCATATACAAGTGGGATGGTATATAATGATACTGTTTGGACAGGGAATCTCTTACAAAATGAGACACAGCAGATAGTTTTTCCGGAATGTTGGTTTATGCCAGGCGATCGCATATTAACTTATAATATAGAAAGTGTTAATGGTGGCAGCAATTTAGCAAGCACAGGCACGAGTTTAGAAATCGAATTCACAATAATTGATCACGGTCAATTAGTTGTTGTAGATATACTAACTGATTGCTATCCTGAAGAAAATAGATGGGAATTAGTTGATGATGCTACGAGCGAAATAGTTTATTCTGCAGGACCTTTTAGCACTGAAAATGTCCATGAAATTACATCGATGTGTTTACCCGAAGGCTGTTATACTTTCACTATTTTCGATCAATGGGGAGATGGTATGAGTGGATCAAGTTGGGGTAATCCTGCTGATGGTCATATTACAATTACTAACACATCTACAGAACAAGTCTTGTACGATTTTAGTGCAGGATCGAACTGGTCAACAAAGACTACTCAATTTTGTATTGCAATTTCATCAATTGATGTTTTGCACAATAATAATATTAGTCTATACCCTAACCCATCAAATGGCATTATAAATATTGATTATACTCAAAACATAAATATTTCTGATATTCATATCTATAATGTTTTAGGCCAAAAACAAAACGGCTATTCTTTCAGCAATCACAATCTTGATATTAGCAATCTTCCTTCTGGTATTTATATGGTTAGGATAAATACTGAAACAGAAGTTTTTGAAAAGAAAATAATTCTAGAGAAATAAAACCACCCATAAAGTGATATTAAGGCAGTAGAAATACTGTCTTTTTTTTACTTATAAGCATTCTTTTTTAATTCGTTTGTTGTCGTTTTTAATTATATTTGTAAAAATTTCGACATAGTATGAAAAGAATATGTCCGGTATGTAACTGCGAATTCGAAGGAAGAATTGATAAAAAATTCTGCTGTGACCAGTGCCGTAACACATATAACAATCGGCAAAATCAGGATATCAATAATTATAGCCGTAATATTAACAGGATTTTGAAGAATAATAGAAGAATCCTTAATGATTTTTTTTTAAAAAAGAGCTACAAAACTCATAGAGATAAACTAATTACTGCAGGTTTTAATTTTGATTATTTGACAAATATTTACAAAACAAAAACAGGAAAAGTATATTATTTCTGTTACGACTTGGGATATCTTGTTCATGATGATGGTAATTGCACTATTGTTGAGAAGAAAGAATATGTAGATTAGTACTTTTAAACTTAATAAATTTTATATATGATAAAAATTACCGATGAATATCTAATAGACGAAAGTGTAGCATACATAATTACCGATAAAAAACAAGTAAATGAGATTACATTGACAAAGGAAGAGATTTTATATTCAGAAAAAATGTTTGAAAACAAACAAGACTATATTCATATTAATTCAATGTATAAATCTTCGTTTATAATATTTGCTGATTCTAAAAAAGATAAACATACAAGAACAGAAGAAATTAGAAATTGTGCATTTAAAACTTTAGCTATTCTTTCTGAAACAAAAACAGAAAAACTAAACATAATTGACCTAAGTAAAGATCTGTATTCTTTGGCATTTGCAGAAGCGATAATGTTAAGTAGCTACAATTTCACCAAATATCTTTCAGATAAAGAGCAGAAAAATTCGACACTAAAAGAGATTAAAATTGTTAGCAACAAACTAACTCAAAAAGACATTATTGACATTGAGTCTGTTGTAAGCGGAGTAATTCATGCGCGAGATATTGTAAATGAACCACTTTCGTATATGACTGCAAAGAAACTATCAGAAGAGATTGAATTATTAGGTAAAAAATATGGTTTTAAAACTGAGATACTTGATAAAGGGAAAATAGAAAGCCTAAAAATGGGTGGACTTATTGCAGTAAATCGTGGAAGTGTTGATCCGCCAACATTTTCGATTCTCAAATGGGAACCAGAGAAAGCTATTAATAATCAACCCATTGTTCTAGTAGGTAAAGGCTTGGTATTTGACACAGGAGGCATTAACCTCAAACCAAGCGGTTCGCTTGAAACTATGAAATGTGATAAATCTGGGGGTGCAACAGTCGTTGGAGTAATCTGTGCATTAGCGAAAGCAAAAATTCCACTACATGTTATAGGATTGATTCCGGCAACAGATAATCGTCCGGGAAATAATGCTTATGTGCCAGAAGATATAATTACAATGTATGACGGAACAACTGTTGAAATTAGTAATACAGATGCGGAAGGAAGACTAATACTTGCCGACGCATTGGCATATGCAAAACAATATAAGCCTGAACTGGTAATTGATCTTGCCACACTAACCGGAGCAGCAGTTGTTGCAATAGGCGAAAACGCAAGTGCAGTTTTTGGTAATGCAGACACTCAGATATCCGAATTAAAAGAATATGGATTTGAAGTTTGGGAAAGACTGGTTGAATTGCCATTATGGGATGATTATAAAGAACAGTTAAAATCACCTATCGCAGACTTAAAAAATTGCGGATCAAGATGGGGAGGAGCCATTACTGCGGCGAAATTTCTCGAACATTTTACCGATTATAAGTGGATACACCTTGATATTGCTGGTCCAGCATTTACCGAAAAGAAAGATAGCTACCGAGGTCAAGGAGGTACTGGTGTAGGTGTTAGATTATTATTTAATTATTTAAAAAACAAAACAAAATAAACATCAAAATATATGAGCAGATTAAGAATAGGAATTACCCAGGGGGATATTAATGGAATTAGTTATGAAATAATCCTTAAAACATTATCAGATGCAAGAGTTATAAGCAATTTAGTTCCAATAATTTATGGTTCGCCAAAAGTGTTATCATATTACAAAAAAGCATATAACAACAATGTTCAAACAGTTACAATATCATCAGCAGATGAAGCTAAACCACGTTTTATAAGCATAATAAATTGTAATAGTGAAGATATAAAAGTTGAAATAGGAAATTCAACAGAAATTGCAGGCTTGGCGGCTTATCAGGCATTAGAAAAAGCTGTTTCAGATCTCAAAAATAATAAAATAGATATACTTGTTACAGCTCCGATAAATAAGAATAATATACAGGCGGCTGGTTTCAATTTCCCAGGACACACGGAATATCTTGCAAAAGAGTTCAGTAACGAAGGTCATTTAATGATTTTGATGAATAATGTTGTAAAAATTGGCGTTGTAACAGGGCACATTCCTATTTCTGAAGTTTCTGGAACAATTACAAAGGAATTAATCTTAAAAAAACTTAAAATATTAAATGATAGTCTTAAGAATGATTTCCTAATTAGAAAACCAAGAATTGCAGTACTAAGCCTAAATCCTCATTGCGGTGATAAAGGCTTAATAGGTAGCGATGAAATCGAAAAAATTATACCTGCAATAAATGAAGCTAAAGAAAAAGATATTTTAGCATTTGGACCATATTCGGCGGATGGATTTTTTGGTGCAATGGAATTTAAAAAGTTTGATGCCGTACTTGCAATGTATCATGATCAGGGGCTAGCTCCTTTCAAAGTAATCGCATTCGAAGACGGAGTTAATTTTACTGCTGGTTTGCCTATTGTAAGAACATCTCCTGCTCATGGAACCGCTTACGACATTGCAGGTCAGAACATTGCAGATGAACAATCCTTCCGTTCAGCATTATTTACTGCAATAGATATATATAATAATAGAAATTTTCAATATGATATTGAAAAGAACAAACTTAATATGAAAGAAATAGAACAAATAAGTGAAATCTTTAAATCGGAAGAATAATGGCGATATTTACAAAACAAGAAGCACTGGATTATCACAGTATGGGTAGAAAAGGAAAAGTTGAAGTTGTATGTTCAAAAGCTTTCAAAAATCAAAAGGATTTATCTTTAGCCTATACTCCAGGAGTGGCTGAGCCTTGTCTTGAAATAAAATCTGACAAAATGCGCGTATATGATTATACTGCAAAAGCTAATCTCGTAGCCGTTATTTCAAACGGAACTGCTGTGCTTGGACTCGGAGACATAGGACCAGAAGCCTCAAAACCTGTTATGGAAGGTAAAGGATTACTTTTTAAGGTTTTTGCAGATGTTGACATTTTCGATATTGAAATAAACGAGAAAGACCCTCAGAAACTTATAGAAATAATTAAATCATTAGAACCTACATTTGGTGGAATTAATCTTGAAGATATAAAAGCTCCAGAGTGTTTTGTAATCGAAGAGGAATTAAAGAGAACTATGAACATTCCGGTTTTTCATGATGATCAGCATGGGACTGCTATAATATCTGGAGCTGCATTGTTAAACGCTTTAAAAATTGCTAATAAAAATATTGAAGATGTTAAAATAGTCTTTAATGGAGCAGGGGCTGCTGGAATAAGTTGTGCCCGTCTTTTTGTTTCGTTAGGTGCGAAAAAAGAAAACATTATATTATGCGATTCAAAAGGAGTTGTACGAAAAGATAATGCAGGTAACAACATTTATAAACAGGAATTTGCTACATCATTAAATCTTATTACACTTAAGGAAGCAATTGCTGGAGCAGATGTTTTTACGGGAGTCTCAGCTGGCAATATTGTTAGTAAAGAAATGATTAAATCAATGGCTGCTAATCCTATCGTTTTTGCAATGGCAAATCCCGATCCTGAAATAAGCTATGAAGATGCAACTGAATCAAGACCGGATGTAATAATGGCAACAGGTCGTAGCGACTACCCAAATCAAGTTAATAATGTGTTGGGCTTTCCTTTTATTTTTAGAGGTGCACTTGATGTAAGAGCATCAAAAATTAATGAAGAAATGAAAATTGCCGCAGCACATGCTTTGTCCGAACTTGCTCATCAGCCCGTTCCTGATTATGTGTGTAAAGCTTATAATAAAGAAAAAATAGAATTCGGAAGAGATTATATTATTCCAAAACCGCTTGATTTGCGTGTAATTGAACATGTTGCAGTAGCAGTTGCGAAAGCTGCAATTTTAAGTGGAGTTGCAGGAATTATTATTAGCAACTGGGATGAATATAAAATTCAACTCAGAAATCGTGTAAAAAGAGTTCATGAGAACTATGAAAAAGTGAATCAACAATTATAAACTAAAATATTTATTTGAAAAAAAGAAAAATGAAAAGAGCTTTATTTTTAATCACACTTCTTGTCATAGGAGGTCTAGGACTACTAAAGTCACAAGAATCATCAGAAAAATTTGTAAGAGCAGAAGAATTAATTGACAATGGATTTTACTTAGAAGCTACACAATTGCTTCAGGAATTATGCAACGAAGATGATAAAAATTATCTGCATTTTAAAGAATTAGGTTATGCATATCTAAATTTATACAATTACGAAAATGCAATAACCAATTTTTCAAAAGCTACGGAATTAAATCCTGAATGCATTAAATGTTATTCACACATGGCAAGAGCTTGGTACGAACTAGGAGATTTTGCAACAGCAGAATCTATAATAGAAAAAGGCTTTACTTTAAGCGATACCACCTCACATCTTTACATGAACAGGGGACTTATTTATATGCAAACAGGCAGGAACGAGCAGGCTTTACAGGATTTCAGCACCGCTATTTCTCTCTCACCTGAAGATCCTGATTTATACATTATAAGGGCAAATTATTACCTTTTAGTCTCTGAAGCCTATAATGCATATAGCGACATAAGTGCTGCAATACAACTTAGACCCGAAAATGATGAATACTACTACTACAGGGCATATATTCTTACAAATCTTAACGTCCATGATGAAGCTCTGATTGATATAGAAAAAGCTATTAAACTAAATAGTAATTATTCAGATTATTACAATCTTAAATTCACTATTCTGATGAATATGGAAAATTATGAAGAAGCAGAAAAAGCAGTTCTTAAATCAATAGATATAAAACCTGATGATCATTTTGCGTATATTAGTTTAGGTGATTTATATTTTCAAATCAGTAATGCGGACAGATTTTGCGAATGCTATAAAAAAGCAATTGAACTGCATCCTGAAGAGAAATCCGAAAACAAAACAAGTATAATAAATTATCATAGCAGATATTGTGACAAAAATCGTATGCCATACTATTTTGTAAGAACTTTAGGCCATTTCAACAATTCAAATTTCGGTGAATGCATTAATTTATGTGAATCAGGTTTAAATATTAGTGGCATTAGTGCAGTACTTTACAATGTCAAAGCATCCTCGCATCTGTCACGTCTTGAATATGAAATAGCTGAGGCAGACTTTGAGAAATGTCTTGATAACAGAAATTTACTTATAACCGAAGTTAAAGATTATTACAGCTACCCTTTAAATGATGCCGATGCTTCAAGAATTGCCCAATCTTACATAGTAAAATCTCACTTCGGTATTGCTATGACAGAACTAGTATCAAAGGATTTCGAAAATGCAATGATAAATATAACAAAAGCAATTGACATGGCAGAATCTATTGATGATTTTGACGGAAAAGAATTCCTTTATATAACCAAAGGTTTGATTTATGTTGGAATGAATGATCTTGTAAATGCTGAAAAACATTTCGAAATTGCAAATGAAAAAAATCAATACAATAGCCTTAGTAAACTAAATATTGCAATGCTAACTATTCTTAAATCAGGCAAATACAATGCAAAAAAACTAGAATTTGCTTATGTTCCTGAGCATCTGTGTCCGAGATTGATTATACCAACAATAAAACCTAATAAAACATTGAATATTGAAGAAATAAAAGTAGCTATTGATATTTGTGACCAAGCTATAGCTATATATCCAGAATTTGCTTATGCATATTTAATTAAATCTAAATTATCCCAACTATTAGGTGACTCGGAATATTGTAAACAAGCCTCATACGCAAAAGAATATGGGATCTTTAATGCTTTTGATGAATTAAAAATTGAGTGTAAATAAATTATAGAATGACATTAATTTTATAAAAACAAATATGAAATCAGACTTTTCGAAAGCTACTAAATTTACAGGCGATAAAGCCTTTATGCGCTCATGCGAATATGCAGTAAAACAACTTGAATTATTAAATTCAGGTAAAGGTAAAGGTAACGATTTTCTAGGTTGGATAAATTTGCCACAGTCATATGACACTGAAGACATTACAGATATGATTACGATAGCAGAATCTTTCCGCACACTTGATGCAGTAGTTGTTATCGGCATCGGTGGTTCATATTTGGGTGCAAAAGCTGTAATAGAAGCATTAAAACCACATTTTAACAAGACAGAGCCCGAAATAATCTTTGCCGGTCATAATCTCAGCGGTAATTATCATTCAGAACTGATTGAATATTTACAGGACAAAGAATTTGGAATTATAGTAATCTCTAAGTCAGGTACAACAACCGAACCTGCTGTTGCATTCAGATTATTGTATAATGAGATGAAAAAGCGTTTTGACAAAGAAACT
>JAQVEY010000063.1 GCA_028697515.1 Bacteroidales bacterium
ACTGCTAATGCATTTGTGGGGCTTCCAGCAAGTGGAGAAGATGGTCTTGAAATTGCTCGAATGGTTTCAGATGGTACTCATGGTTTTATGGGAATTGGTGATTTCTTTACTGAAAATGATGAACCAACCGAAACGCTTGATGTTAAAGGTAACGCCCGAATCAGGCAAGTTCCACAGGGTGATTTTGATAGAGCTTTGGTTATTGACGGAGATGGCGTATTGCACTGGAGAGATTTTGAAAGTGGCGGACCAGGTACTTCACTTGGCAATGATTGTGAATTAGATCTAGGAGACCCTGGTTTTAATCCTTTACCAATAGATACAGATTGGGAAATACCACTCAATGATAACAATTTTGTTTTCTCAGGACAAGGTACTTTTGGCACTAATAGCGTGGGAATAGGTATTGATGGTTGTACACCAACAGCGAAACTTGATGTGTTGATGAATCCTGAAGAAATTAATTGTATCACAATTAAAGGGGTTAATGAAGGTTTTTTAGCGGCTAATGGCGTTAGCATCGGAATTTACGGAGATGCTTCAAATAGTCATAGCAGTATTGGGGTTTGCGGAGTAGCTTCCAATAGTCATATAAGTACTGGGGTATATGGCATAGCCACATCTTCCACATCTGATAAAAATAATGGAGGTTATTTTACTGCTGGTGATGCAATTAATAATTATGGAGGCTATTTTGAAACTTTTTCCTCAAATCCAAATACAATTAATAACTATGGCGTTTATGCTGTTTGTCCACATGAAGTTACTGGAGCACCAGGAAATTGGGCAGGTTATTTTGAAGGTAATGTAAATGTTGAAGGAAGTATAACGGCTACAGATTACCTTTCCGATCAACAATTCAAACAAGATATTGTTGATTATAATGGAGCTTTAGTAAAAATCAGGGAATTAAGACCTGTAAATTTTTATTTTGATACTGTAAATTATTACTTGAATTTCCCTACTGTCATGCAATACGGTTTGATTGCACAAGAAGTTGAAACTGTTTTTCCTGAACTTGTAAGCGATGAAATTATTCCAGCAAAATTTGATAGTGTTGGTAATATTGTATCAGAAAGTATCCCATATAAAGGACTAAATTATCAGCAACTTACCCCAATAATTTTGCAGGCAGTTAAAGAATTAGATGAAACAATCACAGTTTTTATGCAAACAATTGAAACCCCTCAATTCAAAGGCTCTATTGAGGATTTACAATATATTAATGACAGTCTAACACAAAGATTGAATTCTTTGGAAGCACGTCTCGAAAATATTGAGCAGATTTTATTTTATAATGGCGATATAACATTGAACAATATTAAGGAATCCACCTTTCAGCAAGAAGTAACTCTGGAAAACACAAAATCAATTGTCTTGAACCAAAATGTACCAAATCCATTTAAAGAACATACCACAATCAGTTATCAGATACCCGAAACAGTAAAAGAAGCAAAAATCGTTTTTATTGACAATCTTGGCAATATCCTAAAACAAGTTGAAATACAAGAACGTGGCAATGGCGAATTGCTTGTTTATGCTTACGACCTGAGTGCCGGTAATTATACTTACTATCTTGTCGCAGACGGAATTACTATAGATTCGAAAAAAATGGTACTGACAAAATAATTAGTATATATCAAAGCAATAACTCAAATATATCTTTAAAAGACAATAAAGACAAAACTAATGAATAAGCCCGGACTGCGAAATAATTCCAGTCTGGGCTTACTCTAAAAATTTTCTACAAATAAATACAAAAACATATTGCGGAAATTGTTTCAATTTTAGATTTTAAAACACATGAAAAAATTTGAAATGATAAAACCACCAGTGCCTAACAGCGGCTTAGCACAATCCGCCACGGTGCCAAGTTGCGAAACGATTTTTGCCACAGATTCACAGATTAAATTTTCTATTCTCACATGTGTAACTGAAGTTTGAGAGTATTGAAATGCACTCCTAACAATTAATTACAAATGGAAATTTACACAGAAAAAGTAATTTTTATCTTTGATAAAAATCCTTCTGTGCCTAATCTGTTTTAATTATAATAGAGGCAATTAACTAAAAATATTAATGAAATCTGTGAATCTGTGGCTGATAGTATATGTTTATTTTTTATTAGAGCCACTTTTTTAAAAGCTATCTTTTTCTGTTAGTGGACAATGTATTTAGTTTTTTCTGAAGTATTTATGTAAAACAATTTTAAAATGATATTAGAAAACTAGTTCTTCATAACAAGTTTTTGATATTGAATGAATTAGCGAAAAATTTCTTTATTATTGTTTTTAATTTTAAATTTGTACATCAATATAAATGAAAATGGAAACAATAATCAGAGGATATGTATTACACGAAGAGTTATACGCAAATTCGTTATTTAAAGTATATGAGGCAGAACATTCAATACTTAAAGGACAAACTTTAAGACTAACTCTGCTAAATCCTGAATATATGCAGCAGCCGGAACTCAAAAGTGAATTCAGTTCTTTGTCTTTTAAATTGAGTTTTGCCGAACATCCCTATATTATTCGCAACACCGATATGCTCGAAGAAAACGGCAATTTTGCAATACTCTCCGAAAATATTCCGCTTATACCATTTATTAATTATTTAGAAAATCAGCCACTTGATCTTGAAACTATTAAAGCTCTGGTTGAAAAGATTTTTGAAGGATTGATTTATCTTAATGATAAAAAAATATTCCATTTGGCATTATCTACCGAAGACATTTATATAGACGAGATGTCAAATCCGCGTATTGCATATTATGGAATAGCAGAGATTTTATTAAAAACGCATGACCCCGAATTTAAGAAAACTGTCTTTGAACAGATGAAAGTCAGTGTACCTGAATTCAACAACAATCTGTTTACGATAAACGACAGATCGGAGGTGTTTTCTTGTGGCAAGTTCCTGGAAGAATTAGTAAAATATGACATTTTTAAAAATTTAAGTCAAAATGTGGTAAATCTAATTGACAAAGCAACTTCAACCGACCCGTCTCAACGTTACAGAAATGTCAAAGAAATGCTTGATGATTTTAAAAACATTGATAATCAAAGTTTTTCGGCAGAAAATAAAAGTAGTTTTTCAATTTCGCCGAACCTTGAGAATGAAAAGGATAATTATAAATACAATACAGAAGGCCTCAATAATGATAAAAAGACAATTCCAAAAGATACTCAGACAGAAACTAAAAATGTTTTTGAAATTTTAGATGAAATAAAGCACCAAAAAAATGATCAGAGACCTGAACCGCCTAAGCAAACAGTACAACAGAATACTGTCACTCAACAGAAACAATATACTCCACCACCTCCACCAAAATACAATCAATCTTCAGGACAATCATCCTCACAAATAAACTATCAATCAGGACAAAATAATTCAACAAGTCCAATTATAAATCAACAGCAGAAGGTGAATCCTCAATCTGTCTTAATTTTGGGCGTTTTTGCAGTGATAATGAGCTTTATTTTTTCTCTGTTTGGAATTGTTTTAGCAATTATTGGTTTCACAAAGCTTTCTTCAAATAATAAGAAAATAAAAGATTTGAAGATAAGTTTAAAACAAGGTGAAAAACAAACTCAATCAATAGGGACATTTTTATGTGTTATAGCGATAATTATAGCAATAGTAAAAATTATTTCTTATATAGTCAATATCTTCATCTAACCCGAATTTACTAGCTTTGTGCTTGAGAGTATCACATTTTGCAGAGGTTTGAAGTGCTTTCTTGATTGAGGGAATTTCGATGGATCTTCATTAAAAATATCATTTACAGATTTAATATATTTCTTCAAGAATAAAGTAATTGCTGCTGAACTTATTGCTGGTTCCATGTACATACATACATTATTCCCAATAGTTTTTTCCTTATTTGCAATTGTTCTTTTAACTGCATTTTCAAGTCTGTTAAGAAATATATCTACGCGAACATGGTCATTTTCTATTATAGATTTTTTGCCGATTTTTAATTCATTTTTAATATTTGTGTCAGAATCGGTATATTCAAGGTATTCTTCTTCAATAGTAATTATTTGAGTATTCTGTGCTGAATTTAAATTGTATGCATAAATTGCTGCTTTTTCCACTATACTCTGCAAACGTGGCAGATCAGAACTGAAATTTCTAAGAAAATTTATACACTCATCAGTAAATACAAAACTCTTATTATACTTTACCGAAAGTCCTGATATAAAATTCTGTGCAAGCATGACAGTATTTTTGTGATGCTCTTCTGTCAGTTGCTTTAATCTTTCTTTATAGATTTTTACCGAATCAATCGCATGCTTTGTCTTTACTGTAAACTCATTGAATGCTGTTAAATCGGATTGAGCAGTTTTTATAACTGAAACACATGATTTGTACAATAAATTTGCAATTATGGTTTTATTTTCGGTATTCATAGAAATTCTGCCTGCTTCAATTCCAAAAATCCCCAAATCAGTTCTGAAACTAATATAAACAACATCATTTTCCTTATCATGAACAGAATTAAATCTCATGCTTAAAACAACATGATCGTCTTCATTGCTTATATCAAATTGAATTGTTTTCTTGCTTTCAGACAGCACAGATTTAAGTTTATCAGCCTGCAATTCCCAACTGTAAGGATTTTTTCTGGGTTTTCTGAGCTCAATAATTAAACTTAATTCATCATCATCAGTAATTTCTTTTATGCTTAATTCGGAATTTTTGTAATCAGCACGCATTAAACGAGAACCTGAAATAGAAAAATAGACGTACATATCTGCTCCTGATGGGATAAGAGTAGAAAGATGTTTAATCAAAACTATTCCAGGTTCTGATGTAAATGAAAATTCCAATTTCTATATTTTTTACCCTACAAATTTAAGTTAATTAAATTAATTAAGCAAATAAAAGTTAAGTTAATTTGCTATTTAATAAATCTTTTAAATTGAAAATTAAGCTTAACCTTCACGAAAACATTGTAATATAAGCGTTATTTGTAATAAAAACAATTTTATTTACACAAAAGAATTTAAAAATATTAAGCACTAAATTAAATTACTATGGAAAAGGAAGTATTTATCTTAATCGAAACCGAAAAAATTACGGTAATTTCAGAGAAAATAAGTAAGTGTGTTAATTTTAATGAAAAAGGAATACGAAATCTAAGTCCCGAGGTTATGGCATTTATTGTACGCGAAACATTAGATGAGTTATCATTAAAGGACGATAAGGTAATTTTATTATTAGGTTCAGGATTTATCGTTTGCAGCGAAAAAATAACTGCAGATATAAAGAAACAAAATGTTCAGGAAAATACTGCAATTGAATTCTACAACAGAGTCTTATTACCTGCAAAGAGTACTGGCGATTTTATTTTCAGACAAAAACCCAGATATATATTTAACGGTAAAGTTTACAATAAGGCTGATGCAATTCCTCTTTTGCAGAAATATTTTGTAAACAAACAAACTACTGAATATGACATTAACTTTCTTTCAAAGTTATTGTCAAGCTTTGAAGACAACGAAATAGGAGTGAAGGGTATTGTTTCATTGGTGAGCATGTATAAATCTTGTTTTAGGACACAAAGCAATAATAACAGGTCAATATTTTTGGCCTTTGATGAAGATAGCAGTATTGCAACAGTTATAGAAGATGGTATAATTACTAAAAATATAATTGTCAATTGTGGAATGAACAAAATTGTTGAAGATGTCAGCAATTCGTTTGATCTGTCTATGAAAATCAGTAAAAAATTGATTGATATGTATGGCTATGTCTTTTTGCCTAAAGAATATGTTAATTATGTAATAGACATACCGGTTTACGGAAAGCTGATGCAAAGTGTCGGATTGGCGGAGCTTTCGTATCGCATACGGGAGTCTTTTAAAGAGATAATAAATGGGCTTGTAAGTAGTCTGTCTTCCAAGATGAAAGATTATGATATAAACTCAGAATTTATAAGTACATATTCCTTCAATCTGAAAGGGGCAAATACTCTGCTTGATCTAGTTTTAAACAGAGAAATATCTGTTTATTGCTGTTCTTCTTTAAATTACAATGATTTGTTAGATGGTTTTAATGTTCTTTGTGCAGAAGATAATGCAGAAAAAATTAAACTTATTGCAGAAGAAGAAAAATTAGATGAAAATATTGAAAATCAGCCTGCTTTTATAGATAAATTGGCAAACATTTTCAACTCCAGAATAAAACCTTATCTTGTTGACCCAGAAATTTAATTTTCAACGACAACTAGAATAAACCCGCTACCGTGTACATTGTTTTTGTGAGTTACGCGAAACTCCAGCGCGAGTTACTCTTCACTCCAGCGCGAGTTACTCGCGTTGGAGTGAAGAGTTGTTTCTTAGTCCGTAGGATTAAAATGTTGGTAACCCCGACCAAACGAAAGCCTTGCGGGTAGGGAAAAGGAAGTGCTGGTCGGGGTGGTGCACAACGAATGATGAATGTGGTTTTGGCGTGCATTTTTGCGGACTCCGAGCGTAGTCGAGGTGGGCAAAAATCATGACAAAACCGGTAATAGCTAAAGCTGATTTTGCCTTGAATTTAGAATTACGAAAAGACGAACAAATGAACAAACGAACAGACGAACAGAAGAACAAACGAATTACGAACAGAGGAACAATTGAAGTACGAATCAGCAGTAAAGAAACCTTAGCCTTCTCCTTCGCCTTAGCCTTGAATTTAGAATTACGAACAGCATGATAAAACAAGAACAATTGAATAATCCCAAACTCCAAAGCGAGTGCTTCGATAAACTCAGCAATAAACTCGCGCTGGAGTTTGGGATTATTACCTTATATTGTTGATTCGAAGATTTAACTTTCGACGACAACTAGAATAAACCCGCTACCGTGTACATTGTTTATCTGGATATTTTCGTCATCAGTAAAATATTTACGTAATTTAGTAATGTAAACATCCATACTTCTTGCATTAAAGTAATTATCATCGCCCCAGATTTTTCTTAGTGCTTCATTTCTGTCTAAAACGGTGTTTTTATTAAGAATAAGTTCTTTTAAAAGATCTGCCTCACGTGGTGTAAGACGATGTGATTCTCCGGTGCAGGTAAGGGTTCGAAGTTTAGTGTCGAAAATAAATTTGCCTATTTTAATTTTATCTTCTAGTGTTAATTTATTTCCTGAATTGCGTCTTAAAATAGCTTTAATCTTAACCAAAAGAACATCAGAGTCAAAAGGTTTTGTAAGATAATCGTCAGCACCTGCTTTAAATCCTTCGAGAACATCATCTTTGAGAGACTTGGCTGTTAGAAAAATAATGGGAATTTTTTTGTTAATTTTCCTGAATTCTCTGGCAATTGTAAAGCCGTCAACATGTGGTAGCATAACGTCCAACACGCATAAGTCATATTCTTTTTTCATAAATGCAGGTACTGCATCTTTTCCATCGCTTACAAGCTCGACTTCAAAATCATTCATTTCGAGATATGATTTAAGCACAAAACCAAAATTTACGTCATCTTCGACTAATAATAACTTTTCTTTATCCATGATTTATATAGTTTAATTTATTTTAATGGTAAAGTTACAGTAAAAGTGCTGCCTTTTCCGGGTGAACTTTTTACGGTAATTGTTCCTTTGTGTGCAACAACTATTTCACGAGCATAATTCAGTCCTAGACCAAAACCTTTAATGTTGTGTATATTACCGGTAGGTGCTCGATAAAATTTATCAAAAATCTTATTTGTTACCTCTTTGTTCATACCTATACCATTGTCCGATATTGATATATTGAATTTATTTGATTTGAAATAAGTTTTAACATTTATTTCAGGAGCATCATGCGAATACTTTACAGCGTTATCAAGCAAATTGTTGAAAACATTACTTATGAGGTCTCTATCAACGCTCAGAATAGCATCTTCTTTACATAATTCAAGTATTATATTACCTCCCTTTTCTTTTACTATTATTTCTATGTTATTTGCTGAATCAGTAATCAGTTCATTTATGTTCTCTTTTTGTTTCTTTATTTCCAAGTTTTGTTTATCAAGAACAGCCATTTGTAGTACCTGTTCAACATGACTATTCATTCTATTGGTTTCTTGCGTAATAATATCAAGCATATTTGCCATTACAGCAGGTTTAGACACTGTTTTTTCACTTTTAAGTGAAGCAGCCGCAAGTTTAATAGTTGCTATAGGAGTTTTAAACTCGTGAGTCATGTTGTTAATAAAATCATTCTTAACTTCACTCAATTTCTTTTGTTTGATAAGTGCATAAAAGGTTATCCCGAAGGTAATAATAAAGATTAAAACTAGGAATACAGAGGTAGCAAGTTGAGCATAGATTGATTGTAAAGTGTACTGCTTTTTTGTCGGAAAATGAACCATAAGTATATCTGGATTCGAGAATAAACTTCCCGGCATCATGTTAAACTTATAGCATTCATTGATTTTATCAATATCAAAATTCTCTGAACTTAGCTTGACCTTCAAATTATCATCAGTTATTGCAAATTCAAAATTCAAATCTAATCCCATCGACAATAATGATTTTCTTAAGATATCAGTTACTGTTGCTGAATTAAATCTTTTCTCAATTGGTATTTGCCTTTGCATAAATTCAGTTTCTAATTGCATAACAATCTGGTCAAATTCCATTTCATTATC
This sequence comes from Bacteroidales bacterium, assembly GCA_028697515.1. Taxonomy (GTDB): domain Bacteria; phylum Bacteroidota; class Bacteroidia; order Bacteroidales; family ML635J-15; genus Bact-19. The sequence goes on from JAQVEY010000063.1 coordinate 8,633, forward strand.
GCTGAATTGCTGACACATGTAACTCTCAACTGATGAAAGGTCTGAAGATCCCGAATAAAAAGAATATGTCATCTTGTCGGAGTTGCTACCTGGATAAGAATGTATCTGTATTTGCATACTATTCCCTGAAATTTGGGTAAAAGCAGGATTAAGACCTAATTGAGTCATATAAGGATCAATCGGAAAAATGCTATCTACGGCTTTATTATTCTGATTTAGTCTGTCATAAACAAAAAATATTGCATCATGTTTCTGCAGAGTAATAAGTGTACGTGAAATAGCTTCGCTTACACCTCGATCAATCATTTCTTTAGATTTGTTGTATGCTTTAACTAAGTGAATAGTCTGTAAAAGAATAATTGTTATCAGCGAAATAGCCATTAACAAAACTATGCCGGTTATCATTCTTTTCTTTTTCATAAGACAAAGATAAACAATGTAATTATCCTTTTTATATGGTATTAACTTTTCTTTAACTTTGTTTAACTTAAATTAAACAATAAGCATAATAAAAGCTCGTTATTTTGTAAACAAATAAATGATTTAATGGTTATATAGAAAAGAATACATATAAACTCTCCTTTAAATAACAATGCTTAATTCGAAAAAGTCCCGTCTCCCCGGCGGGACTTTTCAATTGTAAAACGCTTTTTGCGAAAAATTATTATTGTATAGCCTCTTAGCTAAACAAATTTTAAAACAAGATATTTAAGTCGAAAATTTTAACTAATTTTGCACACAAAAATAATGACGGATATTTCAAGATATAATCAACGTGGCGTATCTTCTTCCAAAGAAGATGTGCATAATGCGATTAAAGATATTGACAAAGGTCTATATCCTAAAGCATTTTGTAAAATAATTCCCGATATATTAGGCAATGATGAAGAATTTTGCAATATTATGCATGCTGACGGTGCAGGAACAAAATCATCTTTGGCATATATGTATTGGCGAGAGACAGGAGACCTTTCTGTCTGGAAAGGTAT
>JAQVEY010000064.1 GCA_028697515.1 Bacteroidales bacterium
GATAATTCAAATATCTTTGTTCCAAGTTGGCCTTTTGATCCAAATACAACAATTTTCATTTTCTAAAAGTTTTTTTCAGCATTTTGGAAATCTGGATGATTCTGGTCTTTTGGTGAGATGATACGTTTATCTTCAGGAATCATCCAATCAATATTTAAAAACTTATCTGAAAGACAAATTCCCCTTTCTGAAGCCTGATTGTAATAGCTGTCGCACATATAAGAAAAAATGGCAGAATCTGATAAGACTGAAAATCCGTGGGCAAACCCTTTGGGTATTAAAAATTGCTTTTTATTTTCGGAAGATAATCGTACCGAATGATATTTTCCGAATGTTGGAGAGTTTTTTCTTAAATCAACTGCTACATCCAAAACTTCACCCAAAACTACTCTAACTAACTTTGCCTGTGTGTATGGATTAAGTTGATAATGTAGGCCGCGAACAACACCGTAAGAAGAGCCTGATTCATTGAATTGAACAGGTGTAAAATCAATTCCGTTTTCTTTAAGTAAATTTTTGTTCCAGAATTCCATGAAATATCCGCGACTATCACCAAAAACAGATGGTTCTAGAATTAATAATCCTTCAATGTTCGTTTTTACAATCTTCATAAAGGCAAATTATTATTAAGGACTTTTATTAAATATTGACCGTATTGACTTTTCTTAAGAGGTTCAATAAGATTTTCGAGTTGTTTTTTGTCGATAAAACCTCTGCTATAAGCAATTTCTTCTATACACGAAGCTTTTAATCCTTGTCTTGCTTCTAAAGTTTCGATAAAATTTGCTGCTTGTAAAAGACTTTCAGGAGTTCCTGTGTCCAGCCATGCAAAGCCACGGCCTAAGAGCTTTATTTGCAATCGGTTTTCAGTCAAATATAAATTATTGAGATCTGTAATTTCATATTCACCACGTTTTGATGGCTTTAGATTCTTTGCTTTTTGCACAACATCATTACTGTAAAAGTATAGTCCTGTAACAGCATAATTTGATTTAGGGTTCTCAGGTTTTTCTTCAATTGAAATTACATTCATATTTTTGTCAAATTCTGCTACTCCATATCGTTGAGGATCATTTACATAATATCCAAAAATCATAGCCCCATCCTTAAGTTTTGCTGCATTTAGAAGAACTTTCCCAAAACCTTGGCCATAAAAAATATTATCTCCTAAAACAAGACAAACGCTATCATTACCTATAAATTCTTCTCCCAGCACAAATGCTTGAGCAAGTCCATCTGGCGAGGGTTGAATTTTATAGCTTATTTTCATTCCAAGTTGTGATCCATCTCCAAACAATCTCTCATATAGAGAAATATCAACAGGTGTAGAAATAATAAGGACTTCTTTAATCCCTGCCAGCATAAGTACTGATAAAGGATAATATATCATTGGTTTATCATAAACCGGTATAATCTGTTTAGAAATGCTTATTGTTATAGGATGTAGTCTAGTTCCTGCTCCTCCGGCTAATATTATTCCTTTCATTACAATACTTTTTTAAAATAGTCAATAGTTTTCACCAATCCCTGAGTAAGATTTGTTTTAGGTTCCCAATTATTTAAGAGTTCCTTTGCAAGACTAATATCAGGTTTTCGTTGAATAGGATCGTCCTCAGGCAATTCCTGATATTCGATTTTGCTTTTCGAATCAGTTAATGAAATAATTTTATCTGCCAATTCCAACATATTAAATTCTTCTGGATTTCCTATGTTTACGGGTCCAATTATTTTGTTGTCAGTATTCATCATTCTAATCAGAGCTTCAATCAGGTCATCAACGTATTGGAACGATCTGGTCTGCTTACCGTCACCGTATATGGTTATCGGTTTGTTTTGTAAAGCCTGAACAATAAAGTTAGAGATTACCCTGCCGTCATTGGGCAGCATTCGTGGTCCGTAGGTATTAAAAATTCTAACAATTTTAATTTTTACATTATTTTGTTTATGATAATTTATGAATAAAGATTCCGCGCATCTTTTACCTTCATCATAGCATGATCTGGAACCGATTGGATTTACATTTCCCCAATAAGATTCAGTTTGAGGATGCACATCAGGATCGCCATATACTTCACTTGTTGATGCCTGAAGAATTTTAGCTTTTATTCTTTTTGCAAGCCCAAGCATATTAACAGCTCCCATTACAGATGTTTTTATAGTCTTAATGGGATTAAATTGATAATGTACAGGAGATGCGGGGCAAGCCAGATTGTATATTTCGTCTGCTTCAACATAAAAAGGCATTGTAATGTCATGCCTAATTAATTCAAAATAAGGATTGTCCAACAGATGGACTACATTAGATTTTGCTCCGGTAAAGAAATTATCAACACAAATGACTTCATTGCCTTCATTGAGCAATCTTTCACATAAATGAGATCCGATAAAACCGGCACCTCCAGTAACAAGTATTTTTTTCATTAATACCGTATTTTTTTTGTAAAAATACATGTAATTTTTCAGATTTACAATTTAATATCTGAAATACTATGTCTTGTTTTTATTGCAAATGACTTATAATCTATTGATTATAAGTCATTTATAATAAGGTTTATGATTAGATCAGAATTATTTTAGAATTATCATTTCGTGTCCTCTGCTGACAATATCCCCAGGTTTAACAAGGATTTTATCAACGATTCCATTTCTTTCAAATTTAATCTGATTATTCATTTTCATAGCTTCGATAACCAACATGGCATCGCCTTCATTAACTTCATCACCATTATTGACGAAAACTTCAACAATAGTTCCGGGAATTATTGATTTAATTCTTCTGTCATCAGGCTGAGTCCATTTTTTTCTTTTATCAAAAGACTTAATAGAATTTGTTTCATATTCTACATCGTCAATAACAAATTTGATATTATTTTCATTCATTATTATCAATATTAAAATGGAGGAATTCCATGTTTTTTATCAGATTTAATTACCACTTTGTTGCGACATACCAACAATGCATGTAAGAGCATTTTACGAGTTTCGGCCGGTTCTATAACGGCATCAACATATCCTTTGGCAGCGGCCACATAAGGATTTGCAAATCTTTCTTTGTATTCTGCCACTTTCTGCTTTCTCATTTCGTCAGGATTTTCAGCTTCAGCTATTTCTTTTCGGAAAATAATATTAGCAGCACCTTGTGGACCCATAACTGCAATTTCTGCGGTAGGCCAAGCATATACAAAGTCAGCGTTTAAATGTCTTGAACTCATTGCTATATATCCTCCACCATAAGCTTTGCGTAATATAACAGTAATTTTTGGAACAGTAGCTTCTGAATAAGAATACAAGACTTTTGCTCCGTGGCGAATAACACCGGCATGCTCCTGATCTATTCCGGGTAAATAACCTGGAAGGTCAACCAAGGTAACAATAGGGATATTAAAAGCATCGCAATATCGAATAAAACGGGCTGCTTTATCGGAGCAGTCCACATCTAGTACGCCTGCCAAATACAGAGGTTGATTTGCTACAAAACCAACAGTTTTACCACCTATTCGGCCATAACCAACTACAATGTTTTTAGCAAATCTTTCCATTACTTCGATAAAATCAGATTTGTCGGCAATTGCTTTTATAACATCTCGAACGTCGTAAGGTTTTGTAGGATCGATAGGTACTATAGAATTGATATCAATATTTAAAGCAGGATTTTCCGATGGGTTTTGTTCTGTTTCTGGTATATTGTTTTGAGGAATGAAAGAAAGTAATTTACGAATTTGTTTAAAACACTCTTCTTCATTATGTGCAAAGAAATGAGCGTTACCGGTTATTTCGCTATGAACACGTGCACCACCTAAATCTTCCTGCGAAATTTCTTCACCTAAAACTGTTTTAATTACTTCGGGACCGGTGATAAACATTTTTGAAATATTATCTACTACAAAAACATAATCAGTCAAAGCTGGAGAGTAAACAGCACCACCTGCACATGGGCCTAAGATAACAGAAATTTGAGGTATGATACCGCTGGCTTGTGTATTACGATAAAATATATCACCATAACCTGCTAATGATCCAACACCTTCTTGAATACGAGCACCTCCCGAATCGTTGATTCCAATACAAGGAACTTTCATTGTCATTGCAACGTCCTGAATTTTGGTAATCTTCATAGCATGTCTGTATCCAAGAGAGCCTCCAACTACAGTAAAGTCTTGAGCAAATACACATACAGGCTTACCTTCTACGAGACCTGTTCCGATAATGACACCATCTCCATTTAAAACTTTATCAGCCATTCCAAAATCTCTGGCATCATGTTGAACGAATAAATCATATTCATTAAATGTTTCTTTATCTAATAAAAGGTCTATTCTCTCACGAGCAGTTAATTTACCTGATTCTTTTTGTTTTTGAATTGCTTTTTCTCCTCCGCCTAACATTACAGCCTGACGTTTCTGGAGCAAAGCTTCGATTTTTTCATTTTTATTCATATCATAAAGATTGGTTATACATAATTATTTAGGTGCGGTAAAATATATACCTGCAGCAATTAGTGCAAATAAGATATTAGGTATCCACACAGAAAACATTGCGTTAAATGTTCCATTGATTGCAAATACCGTAGCAAAACGCATAAATAGAATATATGAAAAACTTAATAATATTCCTATCCCGACATTTATTCCTAAACCACCTCGAATTTTACGAACAGACAAAGCAAAACCAATTAGTGTTAAAATAAATGTTGCAAAAGGGGCGGCAATTCTTGAATGCTTTTCAATTTGACTTGTTACTACAGCTGATGTGCCTGATAGTTTCTGTTCAGCAATTAATTCTTCTAATTCTTTACGGTTCATTGCCTCAATTGCGCTAGTTTTGCTTTGAAAATCCACGGGCTTGATCCTGAAAGCAGTATCTAATCTTAATCCGGTTATTAATTCTTCTTTGTTATTTTCGAAATTACGGATATAATAGTTTTGTAAAATCCATTTTTGGTTGATAGAATCCCAGATCATCATTTCTGCATTAAGTTTTGATTTAAGACGCACACCATCAAATTCTTCCAGAGTCATTCGTAAACCCATATTTCTTGATTGGTTGTAGCTTTCAACATAGAAATAAACACCCGGATAGATTTGTCTATGAATATTGTAACCACCATATCTGGCATCTTTGTTCTTTAAATATAATGACTGGAATTGAATTCTTTTTTTGTTAGAATCGGGTATAACGTAGTTTCCTAAAACAAATGAAAATATTGTTATAATTGTTGCTGCAATAAAGTAGGGATAAAGTAAACGATGTAAACTAATTCCACTACTGAACATTGCAATAAATTCGGTTTTGGCCGCCATTCTTGAAGTGAAAAATATAACAGAGATAAAAACGAATAAAGCAGAGAACAGATTTGCAAAGTAAGGAATGAAATTTAGGTAATAATCAAATAGTATTGAATTTAGCGGAGCTCCTTTATCCAAGAAGTCATCCATCTTCTCTGAAACATCAAAGATGATTGCTATAAGGATAATTAAAGTTAGGGCCAGAAAGAACGTCCCTAAGAACTTTTTAATAATATAGATATCAATTTTTTTCAATCAAATCCTTTGATTTAGTTTTTCTATTGTTTGGTTTTTCCATACTTTAAAATCGCCCTTTTTAATATGATCTCTAGCTTCTTGCATCAATCTCAAATAGAAACTGAGATTATGAATACTTGCAATTTGAGCCCCAAGCATTTCTCCAGATATAACCAAATGGCGAAGATAAGCTTTTGTATATATTTTGTCAACAAAGCTTGTCCCTGATTCGTCAATGGGGCTAAAATCATATTCCCATTTTTTGTTTCTCATATTCAAAGTTCCTTCCATCGTAAACAGCATTCCATTTCGGGCATTTCTTGTTGGCATTACACAGTCAAACATATCTATTCCCCTCTCAATTCCTTCGAGAAGATTTGTTGGTGTACCAACTCCCATAAGATAACGAGGTTTGCTAACCGGAAGTATTTCGTTTACTACCTCAATCATATCATACATTTCTTCAATCGGTTCGCCAACAGACAAACCGCCTATTGCATTTCCTTCAGCACCAATGTCGGCAATGAATTTTGCTGATTCGGCTCTTAAGTCTTTATAGACGGAACCTTGAACTATTGGAAAATATGATTGTGAATGATCGTAAAGTTGAGTTGTCGTTTTAAAATAATTCCAGCCTCTTTGTAGCCATTGATGAGTAAGTTTTAAAGATTTAGCTGCATATTTGTAGTCGCACGGATATGGTGTACATTCGTCAAAAGCCATAATAATATCGGCTCCTATTTTTCTTTGAATGTCAACAACATTTTCAGGAGTAAAAATATGTTTAGAGCCATCAATATGACTTTTAAAAACTGCTCCTTCTTCTGTTAATTTGCGATTTTCTGCCAGTGAGAACACCTGAAAACCTCCGCTATCTGTTAAAATGTTTCTGTCCCATCCAATAAATTTGTGAAGTCCTCCTGCTTTGTTAATAATATCAATTCCCGGTCTTAAATATAAATGGTAGGTATTTCCGAGAATAATATTGGCATTGATTTCATTTTTTAGTTCGGGTATATGAACACCTTTTACGGTACCAGCAGTTCCTACCGGCATAAAAACAGGAGTGTCAATTACACCGTGGTCGGTAGTAATCTGCCCACATCTGGCTTTGGTTTCTTTATCTTTATGAATAATTGAAAATTCCATATTTTGCGCGGCAAAGATAAGTATAATTTGCAATATGCAAGATTGAAAATGGGGATGCTCTTTAGCACATGATTATTGTATGTTTTTAGTTTTCGAATGCATAATTAATAATATTTGCCCCCATTTTTAAGGCTTTCAACCTTACCTCGTAAGAATCGTTATGAACGGCTTCATCTTCCCAGCCATCTCCAAGGTCTGTTTCGAAAGAATAAAAAACAACAAGTCTGCCTTGATATATTATCCCATAGCCCTGTGGAGAATTGTTGTCATGTTCATGTATTTTTGGTAAGCCCTGTGGGAACTCATATTTTTGATGATATATCGGATGTGAGAAGGCTAATTCTATCAGTTCAGTATCAGGGAACACTTTTTTTAATTCTCTTCTGATATATTGATCCATTCCATAATTATCATCAATGTGTAAAAAACCTCCTGAGATAAGATAACTTCTTAAATTTGAGGCTTCAAAATCTGAAAAAATCACATTGCCATGACCTGTCATGTGAATAAACGGATAGTTGAAAATATCAGAACTTCCGGGTTCAACTGTAGAGGGTTGTTTGAAAATACTCGTCCCTAAATTTGTATTACAAAATTCTATCAGATTTGGCAAGGATGTGGGATTTGCATACCAGTCGCCGCCGCCGTTATATTTTAGTAAAGCTATTTTGTAAGTCTCATTTTGTGAAACTACTGTGAAGTTTACAGATATCATTAAATATAAAAGCAATAATATTTTTAATATTGAAGATTTATTTCGCATATAAATTCATTTGTATTCCAACAAGTAATCCCGATCTAGAATAGTTATTATTTTCTGCTGAGAAATCTGTAATCCAATCTCCAAAAGAGTATGTGAAAATCACAGCAATATTATTATATCCCATACGCAAAAATATTCCGTAATCATATGGATTTAGGTAATAAGGTTTTTTGAATTTTGCTTTTTGATATAAAGAGCTGCTTTTTAAAATATATTTTGTCCCATAGCCTAATGCGTAATTATAAAATCCACCGATATCTGTAAACCAACCTAAATTTCTATGGCTGGATTTTCCTAAATTAAATCTAAAATATGCTGCTCCAGAAACAGAGTTATGATAAGTATTAATATTATTATAAAACGTTCCGGGGTCAAAAGATGACAGTGAATCCTTATCAATAAATGAGCGACGGTTTACATAAGATAGTTCGGCACCGATATCTACCGAAGGTATCAATTTATAACGATAGGTATAACCTGCTGTAAATATTCCGGATTTTAATTCGTTTTCAATACTCTGGATTAATGGCATTGGCATCGAATAATTTATAAAGTAATACCCAAAATGTTTATCCTGACATGACCATTCAGTTTCTGCTCCGTAGAGGTCTTTATCTTTTACAGTTTCAGAAGGTCTTTGTGCAACTGTAAAGAAAGGAAATAAAACTATCAAAAGCAATAATCTATATTTCATTATTATGAATTATTTTGTGACAAAGATAATTATTTAAATAAAAACAAAAAAGCGGTATTATACCGCTTAAATGTTGTTATGTTAATAGTTTTTATTTTATAACAAGTCTTTTATTAAAAACAGTTTCGATTGTTTCAATTTTTATGAAATATAAGCCTGATGTTTTGATATCTGAGATGTTAATAGTTGTACTATTTACATCATATTCAAAACATAATTTACCAGTTGCGTCAAAAATCTGAACGCTTTGAATTATATCCTGAGATTCAATTAAGAAATGTCCATCCGAAGGATTAGGATATACATTTATTTTACTGATATCAGAATCAGAAATTCCTGAAACAACTTGTACTTCTGCAAAGCCAGTAGCCATACATCCGTTATCATCAATTACAGCAACAGAATATAAACCTGCTGATAAGTCTGTAATAATTAAACTGTGTTCATTGTTTGACCAATTTATTGTATATGGCTCACTACCACCGGAAATAGTAAGTTCAACCTCTCCGTCTGCATTTCCAACTCCGGTTTCATGAGTAATAGTAAAACTTAGCTCAGGCTTAGTATAAACCGAAATGTAATCTGTTTTAATTTCCTCATCGCTACCTTCAGCATTTGTTACGATTAAAGTAACTGTATAAATTCCAGGAACGGAATATGTATGTTCAGGATTTTGTACATCTGAAGTTCCTCCATCACCAAAGTCCCATTCCCAAGATGTCGGGTCGTTTGTGCTTAAATCGGTAAACTGAACAGTTAATGTTTCGCAAGCATCTGTATCATCTGCAGTAAAATTAGCTACCGGCAAAACTGCTCCCTCTTCTGTTACCATAATACAATCAGAAGCCTGACAATCGTCATCACCAATAACAGTTACACAATATTCTCCTGCTGTTAAACCTGTTATTGTTGATGTATGTTGACCATTGTTCCATTCATAATAATATGGTGTAACACCTCCGGTAGCGACAACAGTTGCAGTTCCGTCATTTCCTAATATAGTTTCTTGTGTCATAGACAATTCGATTATCGGAGATACTCCAATTGTAATGTAATTTTCAATGGTTTCAGTATCAGAATTTACGGCATTTTCAACTGTCAGACTTACTGTATATGAGCCAGGATCTGTGTAAGTATGTTCAGGATTTTGTACATCTGAAGTTGCACCATCACCAAAATCCCATGACCATGAAGTTGGAGTATTTGAGCTTAAATCTGTGAATTGAACTGTTAACTCATCGCAGCCACTGGTAACATCTGCTTCGAAAGCTGCAACAGGTCCTGCGCCGTTTGTATTTACAGTTCCACAGTCA
>JAQVEY010000065.1 GCA_028697515.1 Bacteroidales bacterium
GAATACGAGAAAAGCTCAATTGAGTAATTTTATAAAGCCCGTTAAATCGGGCTTTTTTAATTCTGTTCTTTTAGAAGTATTTTAGCATTCTCAATAGCTTGAATACTCAACTCTTCGCCACTAATCATTGAAGCAATTTCATTAAGACGGTCATCTTTTGTTAGCAGTTTAATATTCGTATAGCTTCTAGTCTTATCAGTATGCTTGTAAACTTTATAATGATATTTACCCATTGCAGCAATCTGTGGAAGATGTGTGATGCTTATTACCTGAAAACCTTCGGCAAGATTTTTCATTATTTTAGACATTTTTGAAGCTATTTCGCCGGATACACCCGTATCTATTTCATCAAAAATAATTGTTGGAATTTCTGCAGCTTCAGCAACAACTGATTTCATAGCAAGCATTAAACGGGAGTATTCACCGCCAGAAGCAATTTTCTCGATAGGAGCAGGAGCGACTGATTTATTTGCTGAAAATAAGAAACTCAAATTGTCATATCCTTGTATATCAGGTTCTGTCGATAAATTATTATGTATCTGAAAAACAGCATGAATCATTCCCAACTCTTTTAGTATGCCTGTCATTTTTGACTCTAGTGTTTTAAATGAGGCTACACGTTTATTACTTAATTCTTTGGCAATGCTTTTTAATTCTTGATATGATTTCTCTTTTGCTTGAGTCAATTTTTCAATCAAGGTTTCTATTTCATCTGCATTGTTAAGATATTTTCGAAACTCTTCGTGTTTTATTTTTAATTCTTCAATGCTTTTAGCCTGATGCTTGATTAAAAGTTTGTTTATTAAATCGATTCTTGAATTAATCGTTTCAAGCATTGCAGGATTGGTTTCAGCTTTTTCAGCATCATCACTTAAATATGCAATAATATCTCTGACTTCAATAATTACAGAATTTAATCTGTTTGATATTGATTCTGCTTGCTTATATTTTGATGAAAGTTTTGAAATAATTGATTTTGCTTCAAGTAACATTGTTTCAGCAGAAACTTGTTCGGCTCCCAATGTCTGTATGACATTTACAAGGCTTGCTTTAATTTCAGTAGCATTTTCTAATAACAAAGATTGTTCTTCTAAATACTCCAATTCGTTCTCATCACCTAATTGTGCAATTTCAATTTGTTCGGCCTGAAATTTAAAATAATCTGTCTCTTTTAACAGTTTTGCCAGCTTCTCTCTTTGCGATTTTAATTCGGAATTCAGATTTGAGTATTCTTTGTACTTTTCCTGATAAGTTAGGTATAGTTCTGTTGTATTAGCTGCAATATCAATAATCTCTGTACGATATGACATCAATCCTAAAGCAAGATTTTCATGCTGAGAATGAAGATCAATAAGGTTTTCTCCAATATGTTTAAGTACTGTGAGATTTACTGGTGTATCATTAACAAAAGCTCTAGATTTTCCTTCAGGATGGATTTCGCGTCTGAGAATTGTATTTGATTCAAAGTCTATATCATTATCTTCAAATAAAACACGAATACTACTTGATAAGTTTTCAAAAATTGCTTCAATAATACATTTTTTATTTTTATCGAAAATAATCTCTGTATCAGACCTTTTGCCGAGCAATAATGAAACAGCTCCTAGAATTATTGATTTACCTGCACCTGTCTCTCCAGTAATGACTGAAAATCCTTGTTCGAAATTCAAATCAATACTGTCAATAAGCAGATAGTTTTTTATGGACAGTGATTTTAGCATATAGCTATTCTAATTCCGGTTCTTTCATCATTTTCTCATATTTTGATGAATTAGCAGGATCTACTTCTTTCATAATATTATAAATTCTGGCTTTTTCGTCTGTAAATGCTTCAGAGAAAATATTTATTATTTCGTCACATTTTGTTGTTGTATAGATTGACATTAAGAATGAGCCTGGTTTACGACGATGAACATTTTTAAGATTTTCAATTGCTTGTTCGATACTTGATCTTGCCTCTGTTGGTTTTTCTGTCAGCTTGTCCATACCTTGACGATGATAAACGTACATAAAATCTCGCATTCCTGAATACTGATCATTTAGTAAATTTTCAACCAGCCAATATCTGTTTTTCATGTTTTCATATGCTTTCCAACCTGCTTCCTGCGATGCCTGTGCATTTTGAACAATTTTTTCTGCTTCTTGAAAGTAGGGTGTGCCTCCATTTGGACTGAAAGTGTCATAATCCATTCCTATTACAATATAACAGTAATATGCTATTACAGATGTAAGGTTGTTTGTAAATGTATTAGCATTAAACTCCAAGGGTTCGAATTCGACATATTTAAACTGAAAATTGTTATCGAGATGGTTTAATACTGGAGACATGTATGACGTTCCATAAACTGGTCTTGAAGCAGTTATCTGAATTTTTCCCATAAATTCATCAGACGAAAGTTCTTTATCTATTGTTATGTAAAAATTACACTCAATTCTTTCATCTTTGGAATATATATGCTTTGTCCAGGCTGTGTTATTTATAAATTCGTATAACTCTTGCTGCATAGTTTGAAACAATTTGTCATAGGTTGTTCCTTGCAGTTGTGAGTGATTTATTTGAATTCTGCAGTCAAGTTCCTGAGCATAGAATGTCAACGATAACAGAATAATATAAATAACAGAAATTAACTTTTTCATGCATTAGTGTTTTTTAAATATTCTTCTAATTTATCAATTATATCAATAGCCACCAAATTCTTATATTTTAAATTAAACTCAAAAATATTCTCTTTATTGTCAATAATAGTTATTTTATTTGTTTCTGAATTAAAGCCTGCACCTTTATCATTTAATGAATTTAAGACAATAAAATTAAGATTCTTCTTTTTTAGCTTTTGTATTGCATTATTTATCTCATTGTCTTTTTCTAGAGCAAATCCGACTGTAATTTGATTTTGATTTTTGATATTTCCTAATTCGGCAGCTATGTCTTTTGTAGGTGTTAATGTAATTTGAAGACTATCTCCTGTTCTTTTTAGCTTTCCGTTATTGGGTGATTCTGGTGTAAAGTCAGCAACAGCTGCTGCAAGTATTGCAACATCATTATCTGTAAATAATTCCTTGGTCTTACTAAACATTTCATTTGCTGATAAAACATCAAGTATATTTATTGAAGGATTGTCAGTTCTGATATTTACAGGACCTGATACTAAAGATACTTTTGCTCCTCTTGCAGCACATTCTTCAGCCAGAGCGTAACCCATTTTACCAGAAGAGTGATTTCCAATAAATCGCACAGCATCAATCTTTTCAAAGGTTGGACCTGCTGTAATAAGAATTCTTTTATTTAGCAGAGAGTTTTTTTTTTGAAAATATTCTTTTATCTTCTCAACAATCATTTCAGGTTCTTCCAATCTGCCCTTACCCGACAGTCCACTGGCAAGTTCTCCACTAGTGGGTTCGATGAAATGATTTCCATACGATTGTAAGATTTCTATATTTCTTTTTGTTGCTGGATGTTGGTACATATCCAAATCCATTGCCGGAGCAATAAAGACAGGGCATTTTGCTGATAAATAGCTTGTAAGTAATAAATTATCAGCAATGCCATTGGCCATTTTACTTATTGTATTGGCGGTAGCAGGAGCAATAATAAATGCGTCTGCCCATATTCCAAAACCAACATGAGAATTCCATTCTCCATTTTCAGGATTGAAAAACTCTACAGGTACATGATTTTTTGATAAAGTAGCCAGTGTTAAAGGGGTAATAAACTCTTTTGCAAGTGGGGTCATAATAACTTTTACTTCGGCTCCTTGTTTAGCTAATAACCTTACTAATAAAGCAGATTTATATGCTGCAATACTGCCGGTTATTCCGAGTAAAATTTTTTTTCCTTCAAGCATTTGAGCTTAAATTTAATTATTTCAAATTATTAAACCTATTCTTCAGGTTCTACAGTGTTTTCAACTCTTGTGTAATAAATATTGTCGTGAAGAAATTCTTCAACTGCAATTAAACTAGGTTTAGGTAACTTTTCGTAATACCTTGAAACCTCAATTTGTTCCCTGTTTTCGTGAACTTCTTCAAGATTATCATTATAGGTTGCAAATTCTTCAAGTTTTTCGTACAATTCTTTTCTTAATTCTGCATTAACTTGATTAGAATATTTAGAACAGATAACCACTGCTTCATAAATATTACCAGTTTTTTTAGCTAAGTCTAAAATGTTTCTCGTTACAGTTGTAACAGGTGCTTCTGATTTCTTAAAGTCCATTTTTGTCTTCTATAAATTTTAATGAATTTGTAAATATTTTTTCCGCCTCTTTAATCTTTTTCGAATTAGGATAATTATCAACGAAAGAATAATACTCTTTTATCGTTGCTTCAAATCTTTCGTGTTGTTTTGAGTATATACTGTTTTCAGCAAATAGAAATGAGGATTTTAAGATTGTAAACATAATATCCTCACGATGTTTTGTGTCAGGAAAATCCTTTAGAACATTCTTAAGTGCAGTTATAGCTGCTTTGTAATCCATTATAGTGTAATACAACATTGCATTATTATATGCTTTGTTTTCAAGTTTTGACTGTAATTTATCTATTAATTCTTCAGCATTAGCTCTTTTTTCTGAATTAGGATATTTGTCAACAAATAATTGCAATTCAGATATTGCAGCAATTGTGTATGTTTGCTCAAGTGATGTCTCTGGTGAGATAAGATAATAACAATAAGCAGCTAGATATTCAACTTCTTCTACATGTTCACTTGCTGGATATAATTTTGCAAATTCTCTAAATAAATATGCCGATAACGAAAGCTCACCTAATCCATATGAACAATATGCATTGTAATAGCTTATCTTTTCAGATTTATCAGTTCCCCTATACACACTTCTTAAATCATCAAACAGAGATTGAGCCCTGTAATAATCTTCAGCTTCATAATACTCAACAGCTTTTGCATACTTGAGTTCATAGTCAGAACTTTTTAATAGTTTCTGGTAATCACTGCAAGAGCTGATTATTATTAATAAAAATACTATTGAAGTATAATATATAAACCTCTTTTTAAACATTTTGCAAAGATACATTTTTTATAAATATAAATTTTAAATTTTTTTAATAGAAAAATCATCTATTCTTGTCTTTCTGCGAGATAAAACGAATATTATTAATATTTATTTTGCAGTTTTAGTTTTGATTAGGAAAACTATGCCAAATCTGATAAAATGTTTTTGTTAATAAATTCTTCGGTTGAATATGTTTCAATTGTATTGTTATTAAAGTACCATATTTTGGTGCAAAATCTTAATGATATTTCAATGTCATGACTGGAGAAGATAATGCATTTGTTTTTCTCAATTGATAAATTTTTTAAATCCCTCAGTAATTTTGGTCTAATGTAGTAATCTAGAAATGCAGTGGGCTCATCAAAAATTATAATAGGAGTTTGCTGAATAACTGCTCTGCAAATCATTACTCTTTGTTTTTCGCCGTCGCTCAAAGACCATAATGGCCTTTCTTTAAATTTATAAAGATCGTAATCAAGTAGTACTTCTTCAATTATTTTAGTATCAGTATGTAGTTTATTGTCGAAGATATTAGTATATGGATACCTTCCCATTGCTGCAAGTTCATATACTGTCAAATTTAGAAGAAATTCGGGCTTTGAAGGGACAAAACTGACAATTTTTGGTCTTTCTGTTGACTTAATCTTTTGAAGTTCGCTATTATTCAAGAAGATAGTTCCAGATAATAATGGTAAAATTCCTGAAAGAGTATTAAGAAGTGCAGATTTTCCCACACCGTTTCTTCCAATAACACAAATTATTTCTCCGGCAGATGCATCAAGAGATACGGGTGCTGTAAGCGCTTTCTTATATCCGAATTCTAATGCTTTTGTATGTAAGAATAATTCGTTCATTATACCATTGTTCTTTTATTTTTAACTACAATCCAAATTATAAATGGAGCACCAAGAATTGCTGTGATTGCATTTATTGGTAAAATCCCATTTTCTATAAAAGAACAAGAAAGAATGTCCCCTGCTAAGATAAAAACTCCTCCTAAAATAACAGATGCAGGGATTAAAACAAAGTGGTCTGATGTGTTAAATATCCATCTCGCAATATGTGGAACAGCTATTCCAATAAAACCTATAGGTCCACAATAAGCTGTTATGGCTCCTGTCAATATACTTACTGTAATGAAACTTAATATTCTAAGAGATTTTAATTTAACTCCCATACTAATAGCAAAGTTTTCGCCGCCTAGCAGCAGATTTAGTCTTTTCGAAAATATATATATAAATATAGTCGTAATAAATATCAAGGGAAACAATATAGAGATGTCTTTATTCGAAACAGAATGAAGACTTCCCATAGTCCAAACTATAAATGATTTAACATTTACATCAGTTGCAAAATACTGAAGAATATTTACAATAGAGCTAACAACACCGGCAATTAAAATACCTGTTATCAAAACTGATAAAATGTCTCTTACTCTTGATGAAATTGCGAGTACTACAGAAAGAACTACAGTAGAACCTAAGCCAGCAGCAATAAGAAGTATAATGTGTGAGTTTATATTCAGTCCTGTTTTAATAGCTACTCCGGTTCCTCCCAGAACAACCAAAGCTACTCCAAGGCTTGCTCCACTACTAACGCCTAAAACATAAGGCCCGGCAAGGGGGTTTCTGAATATTGTCTGCATAAGTAATCCTGAAACAGAAAGAGATGCTCCGGCTAAAATTGCAACTATTACTCTTGGAAATCGAAACTCTTTTATCAGTAAATAATAATCTTCAGAGACTGATTCTGGGGCAAATATGTATTTTAGAATTTCAGAAAACGGAATTTTAACAAAACCAGTGATTAAGTCAATATATAATAAAACAATTAGTGCGAGTGTTATAACTGCAAATTTTATTGATAAATTAACTCTTCCCATAATAATTGCTAATATAGTCTTTTATAATAAAACATATTATGGTTTTTGTTTGTGTCAGGATAGAATATATTATATAAATCCTGTAATACAATATCGGGATGAACTATTCCCGATTCCCAAAAATCATTGCCTCCGCTAATATTTGTTCTTTTGTTGTTGTTGTATATTTCTGCATTGTTCAGTGGTTCGAAGTCTTTTAATCTTGTATCTATATCAGATATGTTTGATTTGTAGTTTATACTATTTGGATTTAGCCAAATATCTGCATCTTTTGCCTGAGAAAAGACTTCTTCGATGCTTAAAGGAATACTCTCACTATTATCGTTATTGTCAAAAATATATTTTCCACCAGCATCTTTGATATAATTTGCAAAAAAGGAATTTCCTCCAGGAACCCACCATGTCCCTTTCCATGGAAGCCCGACAATTACTTTTGGTTTTTCGGCTGTTATTCCGCTAATTTCTGTTATCAGGCTTGTATATTTTAGTTCAACACTATCAAAGTATTGTGTTCCATATTCTAGTTTATCATAAAAGCAGGAGAAAAATTTTATCCATTCTGTCCTTCCAAGTGGTTCTGATTCAATATAATCGTTAATTATGATTACCGGAATTCCCACATCTTTAATCTTTTGGAGCGTTGCTATTACAGCCTTGTCTATTCCGTAAGCAAAAACCACATCAGGATTGATAGATATGATTTTTTCATAATTTAGCTGATTATCATAACCTATGTCTGAAATTTTATTTTGACTTATCAATGTCCTTATTGTATTTTGATAGATGAAGTCACAACCCGAAATACCTCTAATAGTTGATTCTCTACCCAAGGTGGAAATAAACGCACAATGTGTAGTTGACAGACACACTACTTTTTGTACAGGAATATGAATAATTGTGTTATCGTTGTTAGCATCCTGTAAGTTCGAAGAAAGTAGATAATCATTGGTGTCTGATACAGATTCATTAAGATGATTGATTACTTTCAATATGTAGCCGTCTCTTATTTTATAAATCTCAAAATTTTGGGAATATTTATTTTTAATAAGTTCTCCCTGTGGTTTTTTTATAGCATTTTGATTACATGAACAAAATACAAATAGAAAGGAGAATAAAAAAAATATGTAATAAAAACCACGCATATAAAAACCTCTAATCATGCAAAGATAATCAGAGGTTTTTAAAACTTAGATAATTATTATTTTGTTAATAATAATTTTTTGTTAATAATTCTATCTCCAGAATTTATTCTAATAATATATAATCCTTCAGGATAAGCACTTAAATCGGTTACATATTCATTGGAACCAATGCTTGAATTTCCGTTGATAATTTTTCTTCCCAAAGCATCATAAATCTCAATACTAAAATTACTGATGCTTTCATCTGTTAATTGAATAGTAACTAAGCCAGAACTTGGATTTGGAAATACATTAACACTTGTTTCGGCTATTAGTTGTTCAATATCTACCAGACAAGAAATTGGTCTGAGAGGAAGAGATGAACTGAAGTCGAAATATTCATTACAAGTGTACCAAACATTTGATTTCTTTAGATACATCTGATTGTATTCAGGAATATTTGCTCTCGGAGCTGCCATTCCAACAACAAACATATCATCACTATAACCGTCACTGTTTGCATCAACATAAGTAATTTTATAACCTACATAAAATGGTCCGTCAATTTCGATTGGATTGTCAAATGTAACTAAGTTTGTTTGGTTGGCAACTAAGTCACGGATATAAACATTTTTAGATCCCAAAATGGAATCAGGAGTAGGATAATTGCCATCAGCTATGTAAAATGTAACTTTTGAAGTATAGGTTCCATAATTCGCATATATTACTGGTACCAAAACAGCTTTAACCTGACTAAAAGTATGTGCTTCAAAATAATTAGCATATTCTTTTATTGTCAAACCATTATGACCTGCTAAAAATCCCCAAGTTCCCGGAGGTACTCTAGCTTCTACAACTTCACCTGGATTAATAGTAGTAAGTGTATCACAATATGATTGAACAGCTCCACTGAAAACATAGATATAATTTTCTTTTGTAATATAACTTGCTCCGCAGCTATTATTAACGGTCAGTGTTACATCATAAATTCCCGGGGTACTATAAACAATAGGATTTGTTGGAGAGCCTTCATTACTGTAACTTGGAGTTCCACCTGGGAATGACCATGTGTGATAACTAGGATAACCAATAGATAAATCTTCAAATTGAACAGATTGTCCTGCAGCAATTAATCGTGGATTAGCATCAAAAGCAACTGTTGGTGCCACTGTACATGGGTCTTCTTCAGAGACTTTAATGTATAGTTCTTTAGTATTAGTATCTAAGCCCAGATTATTGGAGACTGTCAGTGTAACTGAAAATTCGCCTTCGTCGTTGTATTGTATTCCCATTGGGTTTTGCTGATCGCTTTCAGTTGTGACCGCTCCGGGGAATTGCCAACTCCATTGATATGGATTTCCAGAA
>JAQVEY010000066.1 GCA_028697515.1 Bacteroidales bacterium
CCCTAATCCAACTTCAATACAGCCAAAAATGCTGATTGTGGAAATACTACATTCCTAACCTGACGCATACTTTTTTTACCGGCTTTTTGTTTTTCGAGCAGTTTACGTTTACGTGTAATATCGCCTCCATAACATTTTGCTGTAACATCTTTACGAACAGCTTTAACGGTTTCGCGGGCAATGATTTTGCTGCCGATTGCTGCCTGTATGGCTACATCAAATTGTTGTCTTGGTATTAGTTCTTTTAGCTTTTCGCACATACGGCGGCCAAAATTTTGTGCATTATTGAAATGAGTTAGTGTCGAAAGTGCATCTACCATTTCGCCGTTAAGTAATATGTCAAGTCGTACAAGTTTTGCCGGTTCGTACCCTGACTGATGATAATCAAACGAAGCATATCCCTTTGAGATACTTTTAAGTTTATCGTAAAAATCAAAGACAATCTCTCCTAAAGGTAAGTCGAAAAACAACTCAACTCTGTCTGTGCTTAAGTAAATCTGATTAAGTAAAGCTCCTCTTTTATCAAGGCATAACTTTATTATTGGTCCAACGTAATCAGATTTTGTAATCACCGAACCTTTTATAAATGGCTCTTCAACATAGTCGAGGTGATTCGGATCGGGCATACCTGATGGATTATGGACTTCTATACATTCGCCTTTTGTTGTGTAAGCTAGATATTGGACGTTAGGCACAGTTGTTATTACATCCATATCAAACTCGCGGTCGAGGCGTTCCTGAATAATTTCCATGTGAAGTAAACCCAAAAAACCACATCTGAAACCAAAACCTAATGCAACAGAAGATTCAGGTACAAAAGTTAATGAAGCATCATTAAGCTGAAGTCTTTCAATAGAATTTCTCAATTCTTCATAATCATCTGCATCAACAGGATAAATACCGGCAAAAAGCATAGGCTTTACTTCCGAGAATCCCTCAATGGCTTTTGCACAAGGACGTTCAACATGAGTGATTGTATCCCCGACTTTTACTTCAGCAGCAGTTTTTATGCCTGAAATAATATATCCTACATCTCCAACCGACATAACTTTTCTCGGAGACATGGTCATTTTTAGAACTCCAATTTCGTCAGCGTTGTATTCTTTATTAGTATTTACAAATTTTACGAGATCTTTGGTGTTAACAGTACCATTAAAGATTCTAAAATATGCAATTATTCCACGGAATTGATTAAAAACGGAGTCAAAAATCAATGCTTCGAGAGGTGCCTCAGGATCACCTTTTGGCGAAGGAATCCTCTCAATAATTGCTGTCATTATTTCATCAATTCCATAGCCTGTCTTACCGCTGGCGTGAATTATATCTTCACGATTACATCCGATTAGTTCAACTATCTGATCTTCAACTTGTTCCGGCATAGCCGCATCAAGATCTATTTTATTTAAAACAGGAATTATTTCTAGGTTATTATCAATTGCTTGATAAAGAACGGAAATCGTTTGAGCTTGCACACCCTGAGTGGAATCAACAATAAGTAAAGCTCCTTCGCATGCCGCAATCGATCTACTAACTTCATACGAAAAGTCAACATGGCCTGGAGTATCAATTAAGTTTAAAAGATATTTTTGCCCATCTTTTTCATATTCCATTTGAATAGCATGACTTTTTATTGTAATACCTCTTTCTCTCTCCAAATCCATATCGTCCAGCACTTGATTCTGGAAATCTCTGTCAGAAACCGAACCGGTTAATTGCAATAATCTGTCAGCCAAAGTGCTTTTACCATGATCAATATGAGCTATTATACAAAAGTTACGAATATTCTTCATTTTTATTCTTTACAAAATCAGCCGCAAAGATACAATAAAATTCACAAAAAAAAAGCCCTCTGTTGAGGGCTTTCAAAAGATTTTGAATACTTATTTTTTAACGTATTTTTTAATGAATTCGTTAACAAACATTCTAAGGTCAGGAGTACCAAATTCTTGTAAATCGTATCCGATTCTTGTTTAATGGATAGGAAACTCTAATTGTATTAGTTAAAATTATCATAGTTGTAAAGTATGAAATATCTAGCGAAAAATTAGCGAATAAACCCAAAAATAAGAGTCGATGCTCCGAGGGGGGGCACGACAAAACAGTGGGAAGCACAAGCAGTGAGAGCAATACAAATAGAATTGTGTCGAGCCGATATGTCGTTTCTAAAACAAATATTCCAGCTGGCAAAAGGCGTTGGCATTTGTTTTAGACTAGGTCGACGTACAATTCTTTTGTATTGCTTGAGGCGGGTTGGGTAACGTTGTTTTGTCTTGATTTCTTTGGAACTTTCTTGATCAAGCAAGAAAGTTATTGATATTTAAATAAGTGAATTTTAGTTAACGTCCATATAATCAGCTAATAGAGGATATTATAAAGACTAAATAATGGGAACTGAGATAACCAAAAATAGTATAACGAATTGTGTATACTTTTAATAGTGAGTGCTCCTCAGAGTAAAGCACATATATTATCAGAAAAACTGGATACAATTAAATAAAAAAAAAGCCCTCTATTGAGGGCTTTCAAAAGATTTTGAATACTTATTTTTTAACGTATTTTTTGATAAATTCATTAACAAACAATCTTAGATCAGGAGTACCGATTTCTTGTAAATCGTATCCGATTTTAACTGTAGGTTTGTTGATTTTAACAATACGGTTAAGATCAATTGGTGTAGCGATAACTACTGTATCACAAGGAGTGTTTTCAATAGTTTTTTCAAGGTCTTTCACTTGTTGATCTCCATATCCCATTGCTGGTAACAAAGTTCCTATGTTAGGATAAATTTTGAAAGTTTCAGCTAATTTGCCAACTGCATATTGTCTTGGGTCAACCAATTCAGCAGCACCGCATTTCATAGCAGCAACTGTTCCTGCACCGATTTTCATTTCACCGTGAGTTAATGTTGGTCCGTCTTCAACTACCAATACTCTTTTACCTCTGATAAGTTCAGGTTTGTCAATTGATAATGGAGATGCTCCGTCAACAACTGCTGCGTTAGGATTAACCTTTGCAATACTTTCTCTTACAATCTGAATTGCTTCTGGTCCTGCAGAGTCCATTTTGTTGATAACTACAACGTCAGCAAGTCTTAATGTTGCTTCGCCTGGGTAGTATGATAATTCGTGTCCAGGTCTGTGTGGATCTACAACAGTAATCATCATGTCAGGTTTGAAGAATGAAAAGTCGTTGTTTCCACCGTCCCAAAGAATAACATCACAACCATCAGGATCGTTTTCAGCTGCTCTTAAAATTGCTTCATAATCAACACCTGCATAAATTACATTACCACGTGCTACATGTGGTTCGTATTCTTCCATTTCTTCGATTGTACATTTGTGCTTTGCTAAATCTTCAATTTTTGCAAAACGCTGAACCTTCTGTGCATTTAAATCACCATAAGGCATTGGATGACGAACTGCAACAACTTTTAAGCCTGCTTCCATCAATAATTCAACAACTCTTCTTGAAGTTTGTGATTTTCCGCAACCTGTACGAACAGCTCCAACTGCAATAACCGGTTTTGTCGATTTTACCTGAGTTTTACCAGGGCCTAAAAGATTGAAATTTGCTCCGCATGCATTTACTAAAGCACTAATGTTCATTACTCTGTTGTAAGGGACATCGCTGTATGCAAATACGCATTCTTCAACGTTTAATTCTTTAATTAATCTTGGTAATTCATCCTGTGAATAAATAGGAATACCATTTGGATAAAGTTCTCCTGCTAACTCTTTTGGATATTTTCTACCATCAATGTCAGGAATCTGTGCAGCTGTGAAAGCTACTACATTACATTCTGCATTGTTTCTGTAATACGTGTTGAAGTTGTGGAAATCTCTTCCAGCAGCTCCGATAATAATAACATTTTTCTTAGCCATAACTAAATTGATTTATCTTTTAAAAGGTGTTAAACATTAATTCTTTGTGGCAAAGATAAGGGTTTAATATAAAAAAAAGAATGATTAATACATAATACGATATGTTAAATAACATATAATTAGAAAATAAAATATCACAAATATCAGATTATCAGATTGTTATCATGACTTAAAATATATAATAACTAGTTGATTATAAATTAGTAGGACAATTATTATTTTTGTAAAAAAAACAGAAATGAAAATACCGATGGTTGATTTAAAATCTCAGTACAATAAAATTAAGTCTGAGGTGGATAAAAAAATAGCAGAAGTTATTGATAAAACAGAATTTATTAATGGTGGAGAAGTTAAACTTTTTAAGCAGGAACTTGCTAATTATTTGAATGTGAAGCATGTTATTCCATGTGCAAATGGAACTGATGCTTTGCAAATTGCAATGATGGCTCTTGGTTTGCAGCCGGGTGACGAAGTAATATCAAGCGATTTTACATTTATTGCCACAGTTGAGACGATAGCATTGTTGAAACTAACTCCTGTTATGGTTGATGTAAAACCTGACACTTATTGTATTGATCCAGAGCAAATTGAAAAAGCTATAACAGCAAAAACGAAAGCAATAATTCCTGTTCATTTATTTGGGCAATGTTGTGAAATGGACAGAATAATGGAAATAGCTGAAAGACATAATCTGTTTGTTATTGAAGATACTGCACAGGCAATAGGAAGTGATTTTACTTCTGACAAAGGCTGGACAAAAAAAGCTGGAACCATCGGACATATAGGCTCTACTTCATTTTTTCCATCAAAAAATTTGGGTTGTTATGGTGATGGAGGAGCAATATTCACTAATGATGATGTATTAGCCGAAAAAATTTCATCAATTGTTAATCATGGGATGAAAGTAAGATATTATCATGATAACATTGGAGTAAATTCAAGGTTGGACACAATTCAAGCTGCAATTTTGAGAGTTAAACTTCCTCATCTGGACGAGTACAATGCAGCACGACAGAGGGCGGCAGACTTTTATGACAATGCTTTTAAAGATTGTCAAAATATTACCACTCCTGTACGATGTAAAAAATCAACTCATACATTTCATCAATATACTTTAGTGCTTAACAATGTGGATAGAAAAGCCTTAATGGAGCATCTTAATAATAAAGGCGTTGCTTCTGCTGTCTATTATCCGGTAGCCCTTCATAATCAAAAGGCTTTTCAAGAGTATGAGTATAATCCAAAGGATTTTCCGGTAACTGATAAATTGTGCGAAACGGTATTGTCACTACCTATGAATACAGAGCTCAGCGATGATATTTTAAAATATATTACAGATAGTGTGTTAGAGTTTTATCGTAAATAAAATATGAATTGCCCTCACTTTGTTACAAAGAATATGTAAAATTGCCCTCACTTTGTTACAAAAAATAAGCATAATTGCCCTCACTTTGTTACAAATGTATTTTTTTTGTAAAAAAAATAGGAATGAAAATTAAAAGAGAATTATTAGCAAAACTTGACGAATGGCGTACTTCCTCAATAAGAAAACCTTTGATAATAAGGGTCGCTCGTCAGGTGGGCAAGACGACTTTAGTCAGAGAGTTTTTTGATTAATTCACTTGCTGCAAAATGTATTCTGGAAAAAGCGAACAGTTTCCTCCCCAAATCTTTTAGCGATGCTCCGATATGGTAAATTATTTCGTTATCAATAATTAAAAATCTGTCGTGTGCATGCGTATTTAGTTTTATTTCTATTGGAGGATATTGCTGATTGTGTTTTATTATATCTAAACTAAGCTGTTTTGAGATTTTTCCGGTATAAATTATTGCCGAAACATTTTGTGCTCGTTTGGATAGCATAGTCAGAACAGTATCATCAATATAATTGTCTATCAAAATAATGGACTCTTTTGCCGACTTAATTAAGTCACCTGCGAAGACGTAAGCATCATAAACCTGTCCGTTGTAGAAAATGCCTTCGTTGGGAGGCAAGCCTGTCTTTACCTGAAAATCAATTTCGTTGAGTTTTGTTTTTACATTTCTCATATCATCTTCCAGAACTGAAAGTCTGCGGTCAACAACATGTCCTTTTAGTAAATACTCTTTTAAAATCTTGTTTGCCCAAATACGAAATTGAGTGCCACATTTTGATTTTACACGATAACCTACTGAAATAATTACATCAAGATTGTAATACTTGGTTTTATACTTTTTCCCATCTTTTGCAGTTAGTAAGGATTCCTTACATACTGAATTTTCATCAAGTTCTTTTTCTTTGAAAACGTTTGAAATATGAAGAGTAACATTATTCCTGGTAGTTTTAAAGAGATCAGCCATTTGATTTTGCGTAAGCCAAACAGTCTCATCCTCAATTCTAACTTCAATATTAGTCGAAGAATCTTGATTTTGATATATGATTATTTCATTTTTCACAAATAATAAATTAAGGCATAAACGAGAATATTTTCCTTAACAAAATTAATTTAATTTTTGGTTTTAAAATAAATCGAACCGAATTTTTCTGGAAATCTAAAACTAAAAACCCAAAAAGAAGATAAAAAAAACAATAGCCCAAACCCCGAAGGGCTCACGCAAGTAAATCCTCTAAAAGACAGACTGGAAAGGGGGTGGGGCTTAAAAAGTTAAAACCTTGCAGAGCGAACCAGTGCAAGGTTTTAATCTGGGTGGGCGGTGGTGTTAATAAGATTTTTTAGAGTTTGAATTATAGGCGTTTGTAGTAAAATAGATTATTTTATTAACTTAATGGAATATAGCCTTTAAAAACAATACAATTCTTATCATCTGATTTTAAAATACTATTGTCAAACTCAAAATCAATTTTAACGTTTATATCAATTTGTAATGAATCACCAACTATTGTACCTTTGATACAACCATTTTGAACATTTCTAATCTCCTTTTTAATTGTTTCAGCATAGCATACCCAGAAGTATTTGCATTTTATTTTCAACAATTTATCTCCACTATATTCAAAATCACTCTCTATCGACTCTACTTCAAAAATAAGCTCTTCTATGTATTTTGATTCCCAGTCTTTAATCCCCGTTACTGTCGTTCCTGTTCTTTCAAAAACAAATACAGTTTTATCTCCTTTAATTGCTTTATAGGTATTTATGTTATCAGGTAAAGTATCATATATAACAGTACTATTTAATAAGGATTTTATAGTTTCCGTTTTTTCATTGTAGTTGCTAATCTTAAATGATGAATTCTTACAAGAAAAAATAAAAAAACAGATTATTATTGTCCATAACATTTTCATAAACAAAGATTTAAGTAATTTAATTTCTAAAACTCTGGTTGTGTTGCTGTTCCAGTTCGTTCTTTTAATACATTTAACATTCCATCTTCTTCTGTACTTCTAAAAATTGTAGGAACTAATTCTATTTGTTCTATTTCATTTAAATCTTTATCGCGTTGTTTCTTTTCTTCTGCAACTTTTTTCTGTTCATATTCAGGTAAGTTTTCTACAGGAAATTCTTTTCCCCATTTTTCATATTTTCCATTTGTGAATTTAGCTCCTCCTGTTTCTCCTCCAAGCATACTAACAATGTCTAGTACTACCTCACAAGCAATGTCGGATAATAAATCATCATGTGACACAAAGATTTCTGAGAAGTCAGCAATCTCTCCATTCTCATTTACAAACTTTTTACTATTTTTGTTCCAATACTCCAGATTTGCAATAGTCATATAGGGAGCATCTGGATGACCTGTTTTTGAGAAACTATATTCTTCACCTTTGTAACGTACAACTTTTTGATAGTCATACCCCTCTAACTTACCAGTCCATGCACTGCGGTATAATGTCCATGTCCCAACATGAGTTAATTGAGGTGTTCCACCAGCTATTTTTAACGAATAGTACATTCTTTCCAACCCTTCCAATTCGACACAATCAATAACTCTATTTTCGCTAAACGCATAAGTAGAGTTATAAGGATATTTTGCAGCAAGTGGATCAATCGCAAAAAACCTTGCAATCCTGCTATCATACATTCTGTATTTGTAATTTAAGTGGCTTCCTGTCTGTCCTGTCCACTCATCATCCTTTTCCTGACCTTGGAACCCGAACCTATACTCATTCATCGGATCCTCATTACCTGCACCAATATAACGCCCACTCATTTCCATACCAAACGGGTAGTAATCCTTTGCAATAAGGAGTTCGGGGGTGTAGCCGGTAATTTCGCTGCCGGTAATAATTGGAGTGCGTTTATCGCTTACAACTGCCATAACGTTACCCAAATGATTGGTAAGTTCGAAGTGTTTAAAGCCGTTGGTGTGTGAGAGGATGTCGGGTGAGTCATAATAAACAAAATCTTCAGATACAGTTTCATCAAGGCTGACAAGCTGAACCGAATCAACATAATTTGCAATACGCGATGAGCCGTAAATCGGTCTC
The DNA here is from genome assembly GCA_028697515.1 of Bacteroidales bacterium. Taxonomy (GTDB): domain Bacteria; phylum Bacteroidota; class Bacteroidia; order Bacteroidales; family ML635J-15; genus Bact-19. The sequence continues at coordinate 8,311 of JAQVEY010000066.1, forward strand.
TCAACCAAACTAAAACTCATCGTTAAGTCCTGAATAGATTCTCCTGCGTATGTCCTATTGTAAGTTGCCATAATGTTTCCTTGTGCATCGCGAAGATAATATGTTTTTTTGTAATATGCAAGAGAAAGTTTGGGAAAATGAGGATTTGCTACAGTACTATTATATCGTATGGCATATCTACCACACGATGCAATCGTGCGGTAGCGGCATAACTGCTGCTGCTGCTGTCGCAAGATTGCATCTTGTGACAGCAGTGCACAACTATAATTATATAACAACTATGACATTATTAACCAATCCTTTTTTGCCACTATAATCTCTTGCACTACTATAAACATATTCTTCCGGCCTATTCACTAAGCCTGCTTCAACCGGATTATAGTGAATATAATTTATTTTTTCATTTGTAACTTTTGGACTCCACAATTCTATTGGATGATTTTCATGTTGCCAAAACTTATAATCTCTTACATTTGAAGAGTTTTTTGCGGCATTAGCAAACCTTTCTAATAAAAACTCTTTTCTGCTTTCTTGTGGATTTTCTCGTATAGCTTTTACTATTGCCTTACTAGTAAAACGCTTCAAATCTCCAATAACTTGTTGCGGAGTAAGTTCTGATATGACTCTGAAAACTAAATGAATATGAGTTGGCATAATGCACCAAGCAAATATTTCCATCCCTTTTTCTTTTTGACAATAATGCAAACTGTCAATAATTATATCTTTGTACTCATTTGTTGTAAAAACGTCAAGCCAATTTACTACAGAAAAACTTATGAAATATACTCCTTCAGGATTATGAAATTTGTAATTTTTGCTCATAGTACAAAAATACTTTTTTTTAATTATTTTGTGATTTGGAAAGTGATTTTTTCCCCACAAGGCGCAGTCCACAAAACCACGACACAGTCTTGCGGTAGCAACGTATGGGATATCTACCACACGATGCAATCGTGCGGTAGCAACTGTTGTATTAAAATTTTATACTGTATTATATTTCTGCTAAAATATTAAAAATTAATACAATTACAAAACTGATT
>JAQVEY010000067.1 GCA_028697515.1 Bacteroidales bacterium
ATCATATTTTACAGCATTAACAAAAGAAACCGAAGCTACGGTTCAGTTAACCTGTATTGGTCAGCCATTTGGCACCGGTTACGAATGGGATTCCGGTAATTCTTCAATTATTGTTTATGGTGATGCTAACCGCGAAATTTCTTGGATGGTTATGGCTGACAGAGATGATCCTTACATGCAGCAAAACAGAAAACCTGTAATAATCGAGAAAAATGGTGGCGTAAAAGGTTACAAAGCTGGTTATTACATTCATCCGGAACTTTACGGACAACCTAAAGAAAAGAGTTATACAAAATTATGGAATAACTTTGACAGAACAAAAATGGATGTAGTAAAAGATGTTACAGTAACTGAAAAAGTTGAAGAAACTCCAAATGAGGGTAAAACTGTTAACAAAGCTAAAGAAATCGAAACTCCTGACAAATCAAACAAGAAACCAAATATTATTAAATAATTTGGTAAGACTGATTATAAATCATTAGTTACAAAAAAACGGGGTTGAATTAACCCCGTTTTTTTATGTCAATAATCAAAACCCTTTTTGTTAAAAATAATATATCCGAAATGAACCATATAATACAATCTAATGCTTTCAGTTTCATAATAATTTACGCTAAAAGACAAAGGTCCAACAGGAGAATTATATACCAAAGCTGCAGAACCCATTAAATGAATATATGAAAATGGCTCGCTATAATAAGCTTTATAAACTCTATCATATGGTTCTTCTTTTAATATTTTCTGGTATGGGACAAATGCATATGCCTCTAGCCTAAGGTTAACACGATCTGTAAAAGTAATTATTGGTTTAATACCAAAAGCCATATAAGTATTGGCTCTATAATTAGGCATAAATAAGGTTTTACTATGCGGATTAGGAGTAAAAGCAGGAGCAGACAATAAACTTGAAATATAATTTCTGAATAAAGGCTTATTTGTTAACATAATTTCCGCATAAAAACCTAAAGTGAATTTTTCACTTATATTGTAATATGAATCTGAAAGTAAATTGAACTGCATCCAACTCATTTCGTGGGTAAATGCTGTTTCCAAATCTGTTGTTGATCCAGGTGTATTTGATTCGTTACCAAAAACATACCTAAAACTTGCAATATTTCTTGCCCCTTTATTCGGATATTGCTTAAAATTAAGATTATCTCTTATAATACTCAAATGTGCTGTCGTATAAGAAAAACCCGTAAAATCGGTAGTGTCTGTTTGTAAAAAATTGCTTATCTGATAATAATTCAAATTATTAAAGCCTGCTGCAAATCCTGTTTTAATAATCGAAAATCTTTTTAATGGTGTAAAAATATCTGCTCTCGTGTTTGTTTCAAAATTTACAATATATGATTGACGAAAATCCAAAGACAACCATCTTGAATTTCCCTTATAATAATCGTAACGGTTAATATTGGCCGATACATCTAATGCTAAAGGGAAATAAAAAGGAAAATCGAATCTACCAGCTATGTGAAAAGAGTTATAAAAACGTCCAAAATACAAGTTTGAATTCAACAATATTGACATCCGATTAAGTATCTTATAGTTTAAACCAACAAAACCATTATTGAAATACCCTGTAGAAATGCCTGCACCAAAAAATACGTCCATTCTTTTTTCTTTTTGGACATCAAGAAAAACATCAAAATATCCGGTAGTGTCATTATATCTTGCTAAAGGAGTTGATCTTTCAATCTGGAAGTCTGAAATTAATTTATAATATTCCGATTCAAGTTGTTTTAAGTTTAATTTATCAGTTTGTCTTTTAAAAACATGGTTAACATATTCCTTTTCGTAATTATCAAGACCTTTAATATAAACCTTATCAAACATTAAAGCAGGGAGTCTTTCCTTATATAATTTCCTGTTAGCAAGCAAATCTTCCTGATTCTGTCTTCGTTTAGGAAAACGTTGACTTATACTGTCAATGACCAGATTACAGGCATCATAACCTTTAAGTACTAACTCATCAACTTTATGAAAATCAAGTAAACTTATATTTTCGAAATCAATTTTGATAGTTATTCCTTCATCCGTAGGGACAATGTACTCTTTTTCTTCTCCCATCACCAGGTTTTCGATCTGAAGCATAAGATTATCAGGATCAGGTTTTTCAGAATTGCTTGTAACTACTACTCCCACAATAAAATCTGGGTCAAACTCCTTACGCATTACATCAACAGGAAAATTATTGTAAATACCACCATCAAAATATAAGACGCTATCGATCTCAACAGGTTTGAAATACAACGGAAAAGTCATCGAAGCCCTAATTGCAGAACCCAGGTCTCCATCCCTAAAAACCACTTCTCTGTTTCGATATATATCAGAAGCCACACATCTGTAAGGTACAAATAGACTATCAAAATTATTGTTAGCTCCAGCCGTAAACTTTGCAAAATATTCCATTATACCAAAATCCATAGGTTGGGTAGCAACCAAATTAGTAGGTAAAACTATAGATATACTGCTATCACGCCTTGTTAAACCAAACCTAAATGCAGACGCATCGGTATTCAAAGTTTTAAAATAATAAAAATGATTTTCAGGGATTAGACCTTTATAATAATTATAGAATTTTTCGTCTTTAAACATAGCTTCCATCTCATCGGGACTATGACCTGTCGCATATAAGCCTCCGATAATAGCTCCTATTGACGTTCCAACAACATAATCAATGGGAATATTATTTTCTTCCAAAGCCCTTATAACGCCAATATGAGCCATACCCTTTGCCCCACCTCCACTTAAGACCAATCCAACTGATTGCGAAGATAATTCGAACACACCTATAATCAGTAAAACAGAAAGAGAAAATATTTTTTTTATCACAACACGCATCACATTAGATATTCCTCTATAAATATACGAAATAATTTGTACTTATTCAAATAATATCTAACATTTATTTTCAAAAATTATTGCGTTAAATTTTATTTACTATTTCTGAACACTATTGTCCGATAAAAGTTTTTTAAGCCACAGATTCACAGATTAAACTCTTAAAATAGATTTGTCTTGACTATTCACATAGTGTATATCATTTTATGAGGCTTAGAAATATTTTTGACACAATTATATAGTTCATTCTCTGTACTTGATTACAAAGGGCAATTAACTCAGAAAAAGCAAATTTTATCTTCGATAAAAATCCTTTCCCTGACTTATTCCAATTAGTGCGTATTTTACTAATCAGCATAGTCAAGCGACAAAACAGTATTAGAAGCACCGCGGGCAGGCCTTGGCAAAACGGCGGGAAGCTCAAGCAGTGAGAGCGAAATAATTAGAATTGTGTCGAGCCGATATATCGTTTCTAAAACAAATTTTTCAGTGGGCTGAGGGTATTTGCATTTGTTTTAGACCAAGGTCGACATACAATTCTTTTATTTCGACTTGAGGCGGGTTGGGTAGCATCGTTTTGCCTAGCCTTTTTTGTTTCGTTTTTGTGGCGATGACAAAAATGAAAAATATATTGAAAAATAAGATATTCAATATCCCTCGCGTCCGAGACATACAGGAACGATGAGTGGCAATTAATTAAAATCATCAATAAAATCTGTGAATCTGTGGCATAAAATAAATGTTTGTTTTTAACAAGCTTCATTTATTAATATTTCTCTATTTCTGTTTGTGGACAATGTATATAGTCTTTCCTTTACAATTTATCTCGGACAACAATGATTTTGAATATAAATATTTTTCCATTTGAGCATATTTTTGCAAATTTGCAAAAACTTTAACGAGTGTTATCAAAGATTCAGTCATACTTTCTATTAGTTAAATTTAGTCACACCATTTTTGCTTTACCATTTGCATTACTTGGATTTACAATGGCTATATTTTCAACTACTACTGATTTCCAATGGGTAACATTGATTTTTATAGTACTTTGTATGGTTTTCGCTCGCAATGCGGCAATGTCTTTTAATCGTTATTGTGACAGAGAATTTGATAAAAAAAACCCAAGAACTGCAATGCGTGAAATTCCAAAAGGTACAATAAGTGTCAAAAATTCATTGACTTTTACAATTGTCAATTCTGTTCTATTTATACTTTGTGCAGGATTCTTCAATAAGACAACATTAATACTTTCTCCGATTGCTTTGGCGATTATCTTATTTTACAGTTATACAAAAAGATTTACATCCTTATCTCATTTTGTCTTAGGATTAGGACTTTCTATTGCCCCGGCAGGAGCATATCTCGCAATTGTCGAACAGTTAAATTTGAGTATAATAATTCTATCAGGAATCGTATTACTGTGGACCGCCGGTTTTGATATTCTCTACTCATTGCAAGATGAAGAATTTGATAAAGAAAATCATCTATTTTCGATTCCAGCAAAATTTGGAAGAAAAAAATCATTAATAATATCTGCCGCAATACATCTGATTTGTATCATCTGCCTTGTGTTTTTTACAATATTATTAGAATCAACTTATATAATGTGGATTGGCACTGTTATCTTTACTCTTCTACTTGTTTACCAACACCTTATAATAAAAACAAATGACATTTCAAGAGTTAACTTAGCTTTTGGAACACTAAACGGAATTGCTTCTTTTATTTTTTCTAGTATAGCGATAATAGAAATCATTTATACAGCCTGAATAATCAACATAGCATATAGAAAAAATCTGATTATGCGGAATATTCCAAGATAAGTTAATCTTACTACAGGAAATTTCATCAATCCTGCTAAAGTACAAACAATAGCATAAGGTAATGGGAATAATGCAGCAATAACAATAAAAATACCTCCCCACTTTTTAATTTTATCAATATGACTTGCATAAATTTTCTCTACTCTAACTTTTACTTTAGGAATTTTTCTTATAAATGCTCCCAGAAAATAAGCATTAAAACCACCTACATATGAAATAAACCCTAGCAAGCCTACCATTAGATAAAAATTAGGCATCTCGCTTACCCATAATATAAATATATCAGGCGGTATCAAACCCATAAAACTCTCAGACAGAAGAAAGAATGACAGAACGACATAAATAGAAAAATTTTCTATTAAAAACTGTGGGATATCGCTGATATTAATTATGAAAGTATTAAGAAATAATGCTACTATAACAATAATGGCAATTATTATTAACACCTTAATAAAATTGCTTAAAACAAACGAATATAAGCCTGAGGATTTGTAATAACGATAGTATATATTAAAAGAATTAAATATATTTCGCCTTTGCCTTTTCATGCTGCAAAAATGCATAAATATATCAATAAAAAATAAATTATCTTTGTGATTTTCACAGATATTATTTTTCGATTATTTGAGGCATATTTCTTGACAAATGAAATAATTTAATAATTATTATTACGTTGTAATTAAGGTTAAATAATTTTGAAATATATTTGTCAATAATATATTTATGTTAAAAGTCTTTAAAATATCATTTTTCCTCTTATTAATGCCTTGCATTGTATTTTCTCAATCTACCATACAATTTTGCAATGAGATAAATAATAAGAAAACCGAAAAGAGTTTTAATAAGGCTATCGATCTTTTTATGGCTAATCAATTAGATGAAGCAGAAGTTATTTTGGCAAAACTTGTTGATGAAGAGCCGCAATTTACAGAGGCATGGGCAATTATTGCAGAAATTAATTATTCAAGATATCAATCAGCAATAAATTCTAAGGCTAAAAATATAAGTTTTAACAATTATATAAAATGTCTTGAAAAAATTGTTGAAACTTGTCCTCGCTATAATGATTATTCTGTAAATTACACATTAGGTAAAATATATTTTGAGAGTGAAGATTTTGAAAAATCCAAAAAGTACATGAATCAATTTGTTTCGAATACTTCAAAAAGAGATGCAAATTATTCTGACGGTCATAGCACTATTAAATATATTGATGAATATCAGCAAATCATTTTAAACCCAGTACCATTTATACCAATTATTGTTGAAGGTGTTTCAACTATTAATGATGATTATCTTCCAATAATTTCGCCTGATGGAAGTCTTGCTTTCTTCACTCATGCTTATATGAAAAAAGATATTAATTCAATTTATGGAGAAAAATTTACTGAAGAATTTACTGTAGCAAGAGCTATGGATGAAAGTGTAACAAAATTTTCAAATGGAGAACCTCTTCCCTATCCTTTCAATACTGGTAAAAATCAAGGAGCTTCATCAATAACAATAGATAATAGCATTCTATATATTACTATCTGCGAGTTTGTTAGCCGTGATTATGACAATTGCGATATCTATTATTCTGTAAGAAAGAATAATGGATGGTCAGACTTAGTAAATATGGGTCCACATATTAACGGAATATACACTTGGGAAAGCCAGCCTTCAATATCATCAGACGGCAACACACTTTATTTTGCTAGTATTAGACCCGATAATATAGGTTTTGATCCCAACTATCCTACATGTGACATCTGGTATTCGACAAAAAATGAAGATGGCACATGGACAAAAGCTCAAAATTTAGGGAGTACAATAAATTCCTCAGGAAATGAAAAATCTCCATTTATTCACTCAGATAGTCAAACACTATATTTCTCATCAGACGGACATAAAGGCGTAGGCGGATTTGACATTTTTTTCACCAAGTTCAGAGATAACAAATGGACAACACCAATAAATATCGGCTATCCAATAAATACAAAAAATAATGATCTTGGTTTTGTAGTAAATACTCAAGGCACCAAGGCTTATTTTGCCAGCAATAAATTTGACGGAATGGGAGGCTGGGATATCTATTCGTTTGATTTGTACCCTGAAGCAAGACCTGAAAAAGTATTTGTAGTCAAAGGTAAGTTGATTGATGACAACGGAAGTGCAATAACAGAAGCTAAACTCGAAGTAAAAAACATAAGAACCGAAGAAATATCAAAAGGAGTTGTTGATTCAGAAACAGGTCATTATGCAGTAGCAGTAACAACAGAAAAGAACACTCATGATGATTTTTTAATGGTTGTAAAAAAAGAAGACTATAGTTACACTTCTGCTTTAATCGAAACAACAGATTCAACATTTGTTAAACCTGTAGAGATTAGTTTTGAAGTTAAACCTATTGAAAAAGGAAAAGCTGTTGAACTAAGAGACATTTACTATGCTACAGCATCTTATGAAATTGATAAAAAAAGTCTTGCAGTTTTAGATGGTTTTATTGAATTTCTAATAGAAAATCCCAGTATTCAAATCGAAATACGTGGCCATACTGATAATACAGGCAGCCAGCAAATAAATATGACATTATCCACTAACAGAGCCAAAGCTGTTTACGACTATCTTATACAAAAAGGGGTGAGCAAAACCCGATTAAGATATCAGGGTTTCGGACCTAATAAACCTATCGCGTCAAACGATACTGAAGCAGGAAGGTCAAAAAACAGAAGAACAGAGTTTTATATTTTGTCAAAATAAAAACCTCAGTTAAACTAATAACTGAGGTTTTTATAAATAACTAATACAATTGTAATTCGTTATGAAACTCTTTCGCTTTTAGTTTTTATCGAAACTAATACTAAAGTAATAAAAGATAAAGGAATTGAAACAATCCCAGGATTATCAAGTGGGAATATAGCCGCAGTTTTTGCTAAACCATACATTTCAAACATTGTTGGCGACAATAAGATTAAGAATATTGATGAAAATACCCCCATCATAATTGAGGCAGCTACCCCCTTACCTGTGGTCTTTTTCCAGAAAATAATCATAATAATAGCAGGCAAATTAGCTGATGCAGCAACAGCAAAAGCTAACCCAACCAAAAATGACACATTCATTCCTTTAAAAACTATACCTAAAATGATCGCGATAATACCTACTGCAAACGCAGCAAATTTCCCAGCACGTACCTTATTCTTATCAGTCATTTGTTTATTCAGATACTTATCCATAAAATCATGAGCAATAGCACCCGAAGAAGCAACAATAAGTCCCGAAACTGTTCCTAATACAGTTGCAAATGCAATAGCTGAAATAATAGAAAATATGCCCACTCCAAAAGATTTAGCTAATAATGGTCCAGACATATTTGAGCTTGCCATATCATTAACTCCATTAACCATAGCACCTAAACCTAAGTATAAAGTAAGAATATAGAAAAATCCAATTGCTGCAATTGCTACAATTGTTGACTTACGAGCTGCACGCTGACTAGGTACAGTATAGTATCTTATCAACACATGAGGCAATGCAGATGTCCCCATAAATAAAGCTAACATTAAAGACAGAAAATTGAGCTTCTCCCAGATTGTTCCTTTTGCAACTTTAAAAATCACTCCTGGTTTCATTATGTCTTTTCCAGGTACAATCTTAGGATAATATACAGAAATCTTCTGGTCAGCAGTCTTAATGATTGATTTCTTATAGATTATGATATCACTGTCTTCTAGCTTTGTTAAAAAGTTGAATGGATTCAAAGGTCCAGTGCTATTCACCTCTTTACCGTCCGAAACCAACTTATGAATATGTCCTACCTGATAAAATTTACGTTCGGTTTTAGGAGCTCCATTGTATAACAGATCTCCTTCTTCTGATTCTGATATTGACAATGATTCCTCCAATAATACACTATTTCCCTCGCCTCTAGAAACCCTGTACCATCTATCATAACCCTCAACACTAATCTTAACGAATTCATTTTTTTTGTCTAAATCAGAAATAATATCCGAGGAACACACCACTGTTTCATCATCAGGGATAATTTTTTCACCGTCAATAACAGCAGTATACTGTTTAAACTGGTGATAACCATCATAAGGCGTTGTTTCAAGACCTTTGCGTAAAATCATTATCGTAAGTATCAATGTAACGATAATTAACAATCCTCCCTTGATGAATTGCACATAAGTTGTAGAAGTCATACCAGCAGTAGCAACTATTAAGATAACTACTGATCCTACTATAACTACACCTACCCAGTGAGGCAAACCTAACAATGGCACTACAAGATCACCTGCACCAACCATTTGTGGAATTAAATAAAACAAAGAAACAACTAAGGTCGAGATAGCTGCTGTTAACTTAACAGGTCTTGAGTTAAATTTACTGTCCAAAGCATCAGTAAATGTGAATTTACCCATTCTTTTCAATGGTTCGGCTACAACAAACAATGCTACTACCCAACCAGCAAGGTAACCAATAGAATATAAAAATCCATCAAAGCCAGCATAGGCAATCATACCACAAATTCCTAGGAAAGACGCTGCCGACAAATAATCTCCGGCAAACGCAATACCATTTACTCCCCAATGAATATTACCCCCAGCAGCATAATAACTGCTTGCAC
>JAQVEY010000068.1 GCA_028697515.1 Bacteroidales bacterium
ATGTGAAAAAATTATGAAGTTCTCAATTTTGAGCGAAGGGCTTGAATTCGGAAACGCAATAATTAAAGCTGCTATTGAAAACAAAAACATAATAATTATTGACGAAGTAGGCCTGATGGAATTGCAAAATAGAGGCTGGTACCAATCAATTGGAAATATTAAAAAATTACAAAACAAAATCTTTATTATAACTGCAAGAGACATATTTGTAGATGAATTAATAGAAAAATTTCAGTGGAAAAGTTCCAGAATTATAAATATTAGCAATAGTAAACCTGAGATTCTGGCTAAAGATATTGTGGAAAGTATTTAAATAGTATACTCCCACGCGTCTGAAGAAGAGCGGGAGTTCTGGGATTTCAAAAATTTCAAAGAAATAAGCTATTTTGTAAATAAATTCATTTCAATATAAATGGATATTATTTTATATTTGTTTTCAAATTAGTAAAAGTTAAGCCATGAAAAACTCAAAAAAGAAAACTAACGGATTACTAAATGTAATTTCAGTTCTTGCTTTGTTAATTTTATTAACGAATAGCGTAATTTCCCAGACTGTTCTGGAAGGGGATTATTTGATTAGCCTAATCGGCAAAAACAAATCTTATCCTGAGATAAAAACAATACTTAAAAACTAAGATTATAAATTTACTGACAAAAATAAAACCGGTATTTACACTTCTATTGACATGGGAATATCGTTGCAGTTTGATGATGAAGGCACTCTCGTTGTCATTACTTTAGCACATGAACATTATTCAATGCAGAGATTTTATGGGAAACTGCCCGGCGGGTACAAATTTTCAAATATTTTAAATGCGAAAGAATTCGAGTGGAGAAAAAGTACCATCGGAACTCCAATGCTAAGTCACTATAAAGATGTAGAATTAAAAATGGTTTTTAAATCTGAAGGAGTAATTAGCGAGTTGCAAATCTCAATGCTGGAGGATAGTCCTTTTATTCGTAAAGAAGGTGAAGGCGTTCCAGATAATACAATAAGAGAATACCCATCTATAAAATATCAGGGTGATTATTTTTGTGAAATTTTAGGTAAAAAGGTCACTGATACGGATGTGCAGGAATTCCTAAATAGTCAAGAATTGAACATTAGAGTTGAAGAATATATAAATAATAACAAGGAGTACGTATCACCTGACTATGGTTTTAGAATTTACACAAATAATGGAATAATTTATAAAGTAGTACTATACAATAATTATTACAAGACTGAATTATATAAGGGACTTTTGCCAGGAGATTTAAGTTTTGATGAAATTTTTGAATCTGAAAAAATCACATGGATAAATACAGAGGAAAAGTATCAGACCATATATAATGATTGTCGACTCGAATTGGTAATGGCAAAAAACAGTAATGAATTACAAAGCCTTGTAATTGATAAAGATGATAACAATCTTAAAAGGTTTTTTGAAGGTGATATATCATTACCGGATGGTGACAATTGGATTGACCTGTTTTTTTGTACTACCTACGATCGAAAATTCATAAACATAATTGGCAACACAAAAAATGGCTTTGAATACGACAAATACAATAACTCATATGTATCAAAAAAGAAAGGCGTGAGGATATATATTGGGGGTAATTATCAAATAGGATCTATATATCTATTTAATAATTATGAAAACACCGAACCATACACTGGCAAACTACCGGGTGGGTGCAGTTTTACAGATATTTTATCTTCAGGTAAGATTAGTTTTAATAAAAATGGAAATAACTATGAGGCAATTTTTGACAATTATAAAATTGTTATCTGGGGACCTGATGATAAAACTATAGGTTATTGTAGTATTGAACGCTATGATAAAAATGCTATTACTAATATTGAGGATGGAACATTGAGTACAACAAATTATGATAATGAGGTTGATACATATACAAGCACGAGTTATTCTGATGATATATCAATAGATTACGCTTCACAGCAATATATCGATGGTTTTATTAAAAAGGGGTCAACTTTTGTAAAAAAACACAGCATAAGGCAGGTAGGTGGCGGAGAATATTATACAACGCGAGTCGACTTTTCAATGTACACAGGTTCGATATACGCTATTATTGTTATCTATACTAAGGAAGGAGTTAGAAAGTTGGAAACAGAACTGAATGGTAATGATGTTGAGAAATTAGATTTAACTCCTGATTTGAATCAAAGTACAGATGATTTCCTTATTAAATCTTTTTTTACAAAAACAACTATGGATTTTAATGCAACATTTGAGGCAACAATTTACTTTTCTGATGATTACACTAACATAGACCGTAAATACAAGGATATGGATATATTAATTTTAAGGAAAAAAGAATAGCTTTACATTTTACACTTCATCTTGGAATGTTATTATTTGCATGAAAACAAAAATACTGCTCATAGGTTTAATTTTGTTAATGACGTTTTATTCTTGTAAACCAATAATGTACGGAATATACGGGATAAAAAAACCTGATGTTGAAAATGAGGAGTCAATTAAGTGCAAAGCGATTAAATTCGGTTTGGATACGTCAAATATTGTTACGGTTAACGAGTACGATTATCTGCAAGTGATGAAAGGGCAGGGAATACCTGATTGTGAAATCTTTGATAGAAACGGACATTTTATCAATTATCGCCAAACAAATTCAGAATGTAACGCAGGCCTTTTTGAGTTTATTCCAAATTTGAAAACAGATACATTATACATAACAAACGATAGCATATTACTTGAAAATAAAATGAGTAAATTCAGGGATTTTAATGGTAATACGTTACAAAAAATAGAGAATGCCGATTTTTATGTGCTGATATATTGGACAGTTTGGACGGGGAAATTAAATAAAGACCATGTTAAGATATGGGAGAATTTGGCATATAGCAATAAAAATTGTACAATTACAGTAATTAAAGTTAATCTTGATATGCAAGAGTATTGGAACGAGCAAGAACTTGAAAAAATTTATGATTTCATGAGGAAAGCAAAATAAGTACATTTTTTCTAATGTACGAATTAATGAGAGCTAAGTGTTAGCATTAAAAAGATATAATTAGAACATGTAGTCCCGTGTATATTCAGATGCTAGGGAATGCGAGGATTGGCTTATCCTCTTACAAAAATCCATTTCTGATTATCCGACCTCTCAGGTGAGAATTTATATCCGTTTACTTCTGCTGTTTTTAGAGATTCGGGATTTTCAATCCTGTTTTTAATTATATATCTTGTCATTGCTCCTCTGGCATTTTTTGCGTAAACGGTTAACATTCTGTATTTCCCTTTATAATTGTCGAGAAACTGTGGGGTAATTATTCGGACATCAAGAATCTTTTTGTTCAAAGATTTAAAATATTCATCTGAGGCAAGATTTATTATTACAGGGCTCTGCAAATCTTTCTTTATCTGATTAGTAATTTTATCTCCCCAGAATTTATAGAGGTTGTCCATGCCTCCAACTTTTAGTTTAATTCCCATTTCGAGGCGGTATGGCTGAATAAGATCCAGAGGTCGCAAAACACCGTAAAAACCAGATAAAATTCGCAAATGTTTTTGAGCAAACTGCAAATCATCTTCAGAAAAATCACTTGTACTTAATCCCCGATAAACCTCGCCAACATACACAGAAATAGCTTGTTTTGCAGGCACCTCAGACGGAAAGTCTTTCATTTCACGAAATCTTTTATAATTCAAATCTGCCAGTGCCGGACTGATTGACATTAACTCCTGTAGATCGTTTGCATTAAGTTTCGACAATACATCCAGTAATTCATTTGTTTCATTTGCAAAAACAGGCTCGCTTATCTTATCACTTATTGCCGGAGTTTCAAAATCAAGACTCTTTGCCGGAGAAAGTAATACTATCATAATATTAAAATTTAATCAAAAAATAAATTTATAAATAAATAACATTAAAGGGATTTATTTGTTCTGAAATTGTAATAATTTTTATCATCCTGTGGGCTCAGCACTCCCACGCGTCTGAAGACGCGCGGGAGTGCTGAGAAGTCTGAGCTCCCTACACTCCCGGCGTCTTACCTGAATTCCCGCGTCTCTTACCTGAGCTCCCGCTCTTACCTGAACTCCCGCGTGTCTTACCTTCTCTCCCGCGCGTCTTCAGACGCGTGGGAGAGAAGGTTTATAAAAACATAATAAATCAGAAATATTTTCACTATTTTTACTTCAAAAAATGCAAACCGAAATTCAACAAATAGTTAATAAATTAGAGCTTCTGCCACACCCCGAAGGCGGTTTTTATCGTGAGACTTACCGTGCTAACATGATTATACCACAAAGTATTTTGGGCAAGGAATTCTCAGCAAACAGAAATGTCAGTACTTGCATATATTTTATGCTAACATCTGATAGCTTTTCGGCTTTTCATCGTATTAAACAAGACGAAATATGGCATTTTTATCGTGGTTCGGCATTAAATCTATATTTGATAAGTCCGGTTGGGGAGTTTTCGGTGCTAAAGATTGGAAATGATATTCTGAATGATGAGGTTCCGCAATTTGTTGTACCCGCCGAATATTGGTTTGCTGCTGAAGTTGTCGAAAAAGATTCATTTTCGCTAGTAGGTTGTACTGTAGCCCCGGGTTTTGATTTTACAGATTTTGAACTTGCAGAAAAAGAAACGCTGTGTAAACTATTTTCTCAACATAAGGAAATTGTTGAAAAATTTTGCCGTTAAAATTGGCTTACAAATGTTATGTTACTTTAAAAACAGTTTTAGTCTTTTATTATAAGCTTGTAAATAACTGCTTTTTGTTGAATCATCCATATATGATGAACAGATCATCATTTCAACTTTTTGCGATACTGATGTAAAATGTTTGATGATTTCTGAAACAAGATTTCTACTAAGTTCTGCCTCTTGTGCAAGTTTTAAAAACTTTTGTCTGATTTTACCTGAGTTCATATTTTGGGGTAACAATCAGTTTTCAAGGGCAAAATCCTTATCGTCAATATGAATTCTACTGTTTAAAAGATCGTATGCCGGACTTAGTTTAAAATCACCAAATGGAGTTTCGCTAAGCGAAAAGTTTTTATAATGTGCATCACCATTTGAAAAAAGATAATTAAATAATACTAATTTAAATAACTTGTGAGATTCGACTTTATATGATGGGCAAAATCTTTTAAGAATATGGAATAACTCCAAATAGTTTCCAAGATATTTGTAGTTTTCTCCATGTGTTTGAGGAGTTCTTCCTGCTAAAGATGCAAAATCTTCCTGCGATTTCCTGCTTCCATCAGTATTTATATCAAATCTTTTGGTAATATATGCAGGAAAACCATCTTTAAAAAATATCAGAGCATTTGCCGCTGTTTCAATACCATAAACCTGACTGGCAATTTGCATTGTAAGATGTTCATTTGCAGGCATTTGTGAAGACTTTTTGCCAAATGAAGGAATTGGCTTTAGGATATGTGTTCCCTTTTCTCCTTCGTTGACGAGTCTAAGTTTATTCTTTTCAAGTAATAAAGAAAATTTTTCCTGAACTCCTGATATTGAAACTCTATGCATATTCCTTTCAAATATACTTCTAAGCTCGTCATTTCCAGTTGGTGAATTATAATCCAAAACATGATTCACTTTTCTTCCTGAAAACAATTTATTCAAACATTTCCGGCTGTATGTATTATATCCTTCAGCTAGTGTGCCCGGGCAATATTTTATGTCTGGTATATTCATGTTTAAACAGATTTGACAATTTGCACTGCACCAATACTGTCGTTTTCGGCAACAGTCATAAGTAAACCGAAATGGTCATTACTATCAATATGCTTTTGGCTACATATAACATTTTTATTTGTGCCTTCCGGTAACATATTATAAAAAAACGGGAACAGGAATTCGCTGACATGCGATATCGTGCTTTTAGGCAATGTTAAACTGATAGATTGCTTACTGCTGTCTGTTATCCAACTATCTGAATACGTAAAATTAAAACTACCATCGTCTAGTTGAATTAATTCTCCTGCTTCTTCGTTTTTGAATAATACTTTTGCTTTTCTCATTTATCAAGTGGTATTTCTTTGACTTTTATACAAATCTCTAAACCTAAAACATCGCAAATTTTTTCTATAGTTTGCAAAGTAGGGTTCCCCTTTCCGCTCTCGAATTGTTTTAGTGTTCGCAATCCTACGTCTGATAATTCTGCCAATACAGATTGTGTTACATGAAGCATTTCACGTCTCTCTTTGATTGTATTTATAATATCCATAAAGTGTATTATATTGCTTTTTGTTATGCAAAATTACATAATATTTCTAAATATACAAATAAATATGCTATAAAACGCACTTTATTATGTATTTTGATTCTTTTCATGAAGAAGAGGGTTGATAAATCATTTTAAGGCTCAATTTTTGATGCAAGCCTAACCTAAAATTATTAAGATGAACAAAATATATTTGCTTATAATAATCTTTTTATCTGTTACGTGCTATACTAAAGCACAGAATAATCAATCAGTTACTTTTAAGTTGAAAATCATTAATCATATGCCGGTTGGCTGGGGCGATAAATACAAGGCAGTAATTCTCGAAGTTGTCGAAGGTAGTAGCATACAATTTGGAGATACAATTATTTTTGGAAATAACGATTTTTCATCAAAAGACTTCTTTTCTACCGGCGATATAAGAACAATCAGCTTTTATAACACTCATAAGCAAAACCCTAATCCTTATCTGCCACCGGCTTCTTGCACGGTTAGCAAGCTCAATGAAATTTGGATGATAAAAGAGGTACTCAAATAAAATATTATTAAACATTTTCTATTGATTTTTTATTATTTTTGTTAATCTAACTCAAAATTTTAGAATTATGAAATCAGATTGTGTAAGGAGAATATTATACATATCTTTAATGTGTTTATTTTGCATGAGTGCTGTTGCCCAAAATGACAAACAAATTAAACTTATTTCCAAAGTTGAAGGATTCGGTATAATGTATCGCCTTCCAGGAATTTGGAGAGGCCCTGTTGGTTCGACAACTTCGGCCGGTAGTTTTGATAAATGGTTCGTTGATCTTAGACCTGTTTCAGCTACTCAGATTTCACAATTTTCATTATTAGATGAAAATACTGTAAATAATTATAGCTTTTTCGTAGTGAAATATAAGGGTGAGAATAAAATCGCATTGAGAACAGAAGGCTGTTTTGCAAATTCCTGCTGCATAACTTATGAGATAATAGACTCTGTTAATGAAACTGAAGGCTATTATAGATTTAGTGATTTTGTAGGTGGGGTAAATCGTGCCTATACTGAAATTCGTTTCGAAGGAAATAAAATGACTATGGAGGTATATACCACTAAGTTTAATGAGTTGAAAGATCCAGTGCTTCATTCCAGTTGGGTTGGCGAATTGTGCGATATAGAATCTGCTCAGGAAGCAATTTCAAAATTCAAATATCCAAAAATAAAAAAAGCACGAGATTTTACTGGAGCTTTTGTTAATATGACCGAAAGTATATTTTTTGTTTTTGAAAAGGATCCTTATAAATCATCGGAGCAGCCATATACGGGTAAAATAAATATTAAAGTTTCAGTATCGGAAGAATTAAAAATTAGTGAAGAGGATAAAATACTGATAATTCTCTCCACTAAACCATGGTTCGACGATTTAAAGTTTTTGGAACAGAATACTAAGTATGAATCAAAAGCAGTCTATTTGAATTATGATACAAAAGAGTACGTAATTAATAACGTGCATCCGGGGAAGTATTATATCTATTCATTTGTTGACCGTGATAAAGATGGAAAATTCCTGACAGGTGATTATATGAGTTCCTCGACAAATTCTGTTGTTGAAGTTAATGATGGTGAAATTACAGATTATCTGTCGAAAATTGATTTAGTCATACCTTAACAAAAAAATCGTACTCAAGAACAGTATTAGCAATACATATAATAAATTGCTTAATGCGATAAGCAAAAAACATATAAAATGCTTAATATAATAAGCAAAATGGATATAAAAATGTCAATTCAATGATATAAAAAGTAATATAAATGTCAAAATAATGATAAAATAAGCAAAATAAATGTCAAACTATTGATATGTTATTATATATTTATTATCTTTGCAGAAAAAAGACATGGAAACTATACGGCAGAAATTTTACGAAAAGTATCAGGAGACGTCACTTGATAATGTTCGAAACCATATAAATTTATTTGATTGGCAAAACAGACTAATCGGGATAAAAGGAAGTAGAGGCGTTGGGAAAACTACATTATTGTTGCAATATATAAAATCAAACTATCAGCCCGATGAAAAAGTGATGTATGTTAGTTTGGATGATTTTTATTTTTTAGAAAACAGGCTTTACAATTTTGCCGCTGATTTTTATAGACGTGGAGGTGAGTTAATAATTATGGACGAAGTTCATCGTTATCCGGATTGGTCGGTTGAAATTAAAAACCTTTATGATGATTTCGCCAAATTGAAAATGATTTTTACAGGTTCATCAATGTTGCAACTTAAAAAAGCCAGAGCTGATTTAAGCAGACGATCTGTTATGTATGAGTTGCCCGGCTTATCATTTAGAGAGTTTATTCAATTTGAAACAAGGAAAGAATTCTCTGTTTATACCTTTGATGATATCTTAAAAAATCATGTAACTATTGCTATGGAGATAAGTTCTAAAATCAAACCGCTTACTTATTTTGACAAATATTTACAATTTGGTTATTATCCTTTTTACCTTGAAAACCTGTCTGCATTTAATAATAAACTAAGCGAAGTTATTTCTACAGTGATTGAAATTGACATTCCACAGTTTGAAAATATTATGTCATCAAATCTTATATATTTAAAAAAATTATTGAAAATTATTAGTGGATCAGTACCCTTTAAACCTAATATGAATTCTTTGAGTGAGCGCACGGGAATATCTCTTAATACAATGAAACTCTATCTGCAAAACTTAAAAGACGCAAATTTAATTTTAATGCTAACTACTCCTGAAAAAAGCTTAAACGAATTAAGTAAACCTGAAAAAATCTATCTTCACAACACAAATATTATGTATAATCTAGCTGAAGAAAATATTAATTTAGGTAATATCCGCGAAACTTTTTTCTACAATCAACTTAGTATGCATCATAAAGTCTATGCTTCAGAGTTTGCCGATTTTTTGATTGCTGAAAAATACAATTTTG
>JAQVEY010000069.1 GCA_028697515.1 Bacteroidales bacterium
TCCACCAGCTATTTTTAACGAATAGTACATTCTTTCCAACCCTTCCAATTCGACACAATCAATAACTCTATTTTCGCTAAACGCATAAGTAGAGTTATATGGATATTTTGCAGCCAGTGGGTCTATAGCAAAAAACCGCCCAATCCTTGCATCGTACATTCTGTACTTAAAGTTTAAATGGCTGCCTGTCTGTCCTGTCCACTCGTCATCCTTTTCTTGACCTTGGAATCCAAACCTATACTCATTACAAAAATCATACTGGTCGTATGTGTTTTGATGTTTCAGAATTCCTTTATCACTGCCTCCCGCACGAGTTGCTCGCGTTACTAAACAGCAATACTCGTGGGAGGTAGTGTCTGTATCCAACGGAAGATTATCCTTGGCTATGAGTAGTTCGTTGGGGTAACCAATAATTTCATTATCGTTGTATGTTGTGGTACAAAATGTCATAATTTTCCCTTAAGCATCACGAAGATAATATGTTTTTGTGGAAATGTATAAGAAAATGTAAAAATATTCGATATTTTTCGTCCTGCCTTAGTAAGGGAAATTGATAATGCTTAAGTTTTTAGGAAATATTAACTTTTTTATAATTGTATGACAATTACAAAGATTATATTCGCTGTGTTAAATTTTTAGAACTTCTGATGAGAATAAAATACTCTTTAGCCATTGTAACGACTATATTAGCAGTATTTATTTCATCAATTTCCTATGCACAGCAGGTCAAAATTACAGTTAAGGATAAGGACAGACATGCTTTAATGGGTGCTACAGTACAATTGACAAGAGTTCAGGATTCAACGGTTTATTATGCAACAACAAATCAGAATGGTGTAGCCGTATTTGATAACTTAACTTACACATTGTACTCAGCAACAATTAGCTTTATAGGATATCAGACTCTTGAGAAAACTATTAATATAAGAATTGATACAAGAAATTTTGATTTCAGACTAGAAGAATCTGCGATTACTTTGGATGAAGTTACGGTATCGGCAAAAAAACCACTTATTACACAAGAAGGGGACAAAATGATTATTGATCCAGAACCTTTAGCTCATTTAAGTTCAAATACACTTGAAATACTTGAAAATACGCCAGGAATGTATGTAGATCAGGATGGAGGAATCTTTTTAAATTCAGCTACGCCTGCGAAAATCTATATAAATGGACGCGAGCAAAAAATGAGTAATCAGGATATTTCTACAATACTTCAAAGTTTACCCCCAGGCTCGGTGCAAAGAATAGAGGTTATGAGAACTCCATCAACAAAATATGATGCTTCTAGTTCAGGAGGCATCATTAATATTATATTGAAACAAGGAGTCAAAATAGGAAGGTTTGGTTCTGTTAATGCGCGTGCAAGCAAAGGGAAATATGCAAATTCTTCTATAGGCTTTACTTACAATGACGGTGGAGATAAATCGAGCTTTTATATAAATGCAAATCATAGTTATAGGGATAGGGAAGAATTGCTGAACGTAAACAGATTGATGGGCTTGGATACTGTTTTACATCAGTCTTCGGTAACAAGAAAAAAATCAAATGAGATATATCTGGGTTACGGAATAAATTATGATCTGAGTGAAAAATCTACAATTAGTTATGATGGGCGAATTAATTATAATTTGCAAGAATCAAATACTGACAATACAAATATTTCCGATTTCAATGATAGCCTCAAACTTTATGAAAACATCAACAAAACAGATAATGATTCTTATTTTATAAATATTCAGCAGGATTTTGGATTAAATTACAAAATAGACACTTTGGGTTCGGTTCTGGATACGAAATTTGGATATAATTACATTAAAAAGGATGCAAATCAGAATTATATTTATGATTTTATAATGCCGGAATCATATATTTTGTCGGGAAATGGCACAAATATTCAGGACAGGCATTTTTTAAGTTTTCAATCTGACTTGACATTAAAACTAAAATATGACTTTGATTTTGAAACAGGTTTTAAAGTAGATTTTCAGCAGTTTGCTTCTGAGGCAGATTATTTTGTTTTAATGGATAATGTGAGTATCAGCGATCCGATACGAACAAATTCTTTTTCATATACCGAAAATATAAATGCTGGTTATTTACAGTTGTCGAAAACATTTTTCAAGAATTTTGTGCTAAAAGGAGGAGTAAGGCTTGAGCATACATACATGAATGGAACTCAGACCTTGCCAAGTGATACAAGTTTCCTGATAAACAGGGCAGACTGGTTTCCCTACATTTATTTAAGTAGAAAGATTGTAGAGATGATGGGGGTGCGACTTGACGGTTACGCCATTTACCGAAGGACAATCAGCAGACCGGGGTATGATATGCTAAATCCGAGCATTAATTTTGTTGACCAGTTTATGTACGAATCTGGAAATCCTGCACTTAAACCACAATTTACCGACAATATTGAATTAAATGTTAGTTTCGAAGATATGCCTGTATTTGCAATAGGTAGAAATTATACAACTGATATTTTTTCGGGTGTCGTTTATCAAAATCCTGATAATCCTGATATTGCCGTTCGTACTTATGATAATCTTGGTAAAAGTAAAGAAACATATTTGCGAGGTATAATAGGAATTCCGCCCGGGGGAAAGTATTTTTTTGCTTTGGGGGCACAATATAATATAAACGAATACGATGGTATCTATGATGGAGAAGCTTTACAATATAGTAGGGCAGGTTGGCGATTTTTTACTTTCCATGCGTTAAAGTTATTTGCAAATACTAGAATTAGCTTTAGCGGTTTTATGATGATCAATGGACAAATGGACTTTTATGAGTTGAATAATTTCGGTGGTCTTAATGTGGGAATACGACAAACATTTTTTGACGATAAACTTACAATCGGTATTCAGGCACGCGATATATTGGGCACAATGCTGGTTGGGTATGAAATTAATCAGGGTTCAATTAATGCATGGGGTGACAGATATACAGATAATCGGAAAATAGGTATAAATATCAGATATTCTTTTGGCTTAAGCAAAAGAGATGATAAAAAAGGAATGTTTAATTACGAAGAATAAAAAGACAGATGATTAAATACCGTAGTATATTTTCTTTATTAGTTGTGATTGCTTTTGTAATGGTTTTCGCTTCATGTAAAAAAAGCTTGAATTGGGATGTAGAATGTGACGAAATAGAAGAACAAATATTTTTTACAAATTTTTCGAATACCGAAGTTTACGAAATTGGTAAAAGCAGAGATAGAATAAGAAATACAGATACAACTGAAAATGATTGGGATATTTTGTTGTCTCACAATTGTGTTGGAGAATTTCATATAAGTTACGAAGATGGAACCCGCGATCAAAGATATGCCGAAATATGTGGAGATCCGACGAATAGTGAAAATGATGTTCTGAAATTTAAGATTATCGAACCCCATATTAATGAAGGAACGCACAAAAAAGGCAGAGTTCAGATAAATCTCAACGATAATAAATGTATTAAAGAGTTTTATCAGACTGTAAGATTGTATCTGCATCCTGATATGGAATACCTAAAGCAATGGGATGAGAAAGTACATTGGCTTTCGTTTTTCGAGTTCTGGAATAACGCTAATTTTGCTGGCGAACGCAATCCTTTCAGAATATCTGTAAGCCTTTTTAAAACTGAAGAAGGTTCAGTAGATGAAATGTATTTTGCTGTTGTAGGAGATAGGGATATTCGACTAGGAGGCTGGGATCCTATATGGGTGGAAATAAACGAGGATTTTGCAGTTCCTTTTGGCGAGTGGATGGACATAGAAATATATTTGAAAGAAGGCGATAGCGAAAACGGTCGTTTTTATATGACTGTTACACCACAATCGGGCGAAAAGTTAGTGCTTTTTGATGTTCATAACACTACACAACACCCACGTGAGAAATATCCCGATGGTTACACCCATATAAATGCTCTGAAACTTTACACTAGTGATAAACTTATCGAATTTATGTCAGCAAATAATAAAAATCTAGAAATTTATTGGGACGACTGGACATTTTATCGAAATAGACAGCCTGAGTTTTAGATTATAAAGTGAATAATGTTAGAAATAAATCTTTGGTTTTAAGCCCGATAAATATTTTTTATTATTTTTGATTCATAAACTTTAAAAACAGAAAATATGCAAGATTTTAATCATCCCGACCCACAAAACGAAAGACGTATAAATCAGCCAACAAATTCGGAACCTGTTCAGCAGAACACACAACAACAAGCTCCACCTCCAATTCCGAACAGTAATCAGGCGCCACCGGTACAGCCTGTTAATTCAGTGCCTCCTCCGCCACCTCAACAACAACAATATCAACAGCCACAACAAAATACTTATCAGCAGCCTCCACAAGCACAGCAGCAGTATCAGCAGCCTCAGCAGACAACTTATCAAGCCCCTGTACCTCCGGTTGCTCAACCAAATTACCAGCAACAATATCAGCAACAAAACAGGTTTCAGCAAACTTCTTTTCCTCCAGTAAAGACAGGCGAATGGATGTTGACAATGTTTTTGATGTCAATTCCATTGGTTGGCTCAATTATGTTATTCGTTTGGGCATTTAGCTCAGGTACAAATCCAAGCAAATCAAATTGGGCTAAAGCGACTCTTATTTGGGGAGTTATTGCAGGAATTCTGATTGTTATAGTTTATGCAATTATTTTCCTGATTGCAGGTATTTCTTTCACAAGTATGAATTTATAACAGTCTTCATCATTTCTAAAGTAAAGACGGCCTTATTGGTGTTTATGACAATAATTGTTATCAATTCTTTGTCAGGGCAAACAATTGCTATAAATGAAGACTCGCAAACTCCTATTGTAAATGAGAATACTACAAAAAACAATATCTACCTTTCTGCTGGTTCAACTTTAATATTTTCGGCTTTTACTCTTAATTATGAACGAAATATCTTTAACAGACCTAATTCCGAATGGAATATAAGAGGCGGATGGGGCTTAAATGCAGCACTTTGGGGAATTGTTTGTCATCATTATTTGTTGGATATATGCTATATCAGCGGAAAATCGAATCATCATTTTGAAGCTTGTTTTGGAGTATCTATGCTTTTTGATAGGGAATATTTTGTCTATTATAAAAACGACCCGGACTTGTACGAACCCTTTTCTTATTTCGCTGATTGGTATCCATCTGCTTATTTAGGATATCGTTACAAGAAACCCGATGGAAAATTTTTATTCCGCGCAGGTTTAGGTTGGCCGGAGCAATTTGGCGTGGGAATAGGATTTAGTTTTTAATAAGATTGATTTTGTATTTGGCAAAAATTTTGATAACTTTACGCAACTAATTTTAAATATATTATTATGAAAAAATGTGTTTTTACTTGTATTATATCATTGTTCTTTGTGTTTAATTGTCTAGGTCAGTCAACACAGCTTTTAATTGAGACAT
Organism: Bacteroidales bacterium; assembly: GCA_028697515.1. Lineage (GTDB taxonomy): Bacteria > Bacteroidota > Bacteroidia > Bacteroidales > ML635J-15 > Bact-19. The sequence continues at coordinate 5,405 of JAQVEY010000069.1, forward strand.
CCAAAGGAAATATAACAGTTATTCTTTACGATGGAACTCCTGTTCATAGGGATAATTTCGTTAAACTAGCTGAAGAAGGGTTCTATGATGGAATAATATTTCATAGAGTGATAAATTCATTTATGATTCAAGCCGGTGACCCAGAGTCAAAAGATGCACCTGCAGGAAAAATATTAGGTAACGGAGGTCCAGGTTATACTCTTCCTGCCGAAATTATTCCATCATATTATCATAAAAAAGGCGTTTTAGCGGCAGCCAGAACAGGTGATCAGGGAAATCCCCAAAGGCGTAGTTCTGGTTCTCAGTTCTATATAGTACAGGGTAAAACCTATACAGATATGCAAATGGATGGTATGGAAAAACAAATGAATACAAAGTTTACAGATGAGCAGCGTGACGATTATGCAACAATTGGTGGAGTTCCTCATCTCGATGCTCAATATACCGTATTTGGAGAGGTTGTTGATGGACTTAATATTGTTGATGCTATTGCCGGAGTCGAAACGGGGGCAAATGACAGACCGGTTGAAGATGTCAAAATTATTAAAATAAGGGTTATGAGGGAATAATTTGTTCCTTTCATTTGCAAAACTGCTATCAGCATTATAATTCGAGCTTAAAATAAATTTATGCTTAATAACGAAAAGGATTTTTCAGACCAATATAGAGAGAAGGTCAAAAAATTTAAACCTTGGGGGATTTTGATTTTCGTTGACTTTGTTTTGATTATTGTCGGACTACCTTTCGCATATTTTGTTTTAAGTTTAAATTCAACAGGAATATTAATCTATTTGGTTTTATGTGCAATATTATTGCTCGTTTGTGTACCATTTTTAATTACAACATTAAAATGTCCGAATTGTGGGAAATTTATGGGTAGAGATATTGGTAAATATTGTCCTTTATGTGGTGTTAAGATTAGAAAGTAAATAATCTGTTATGATTTTATTCTAGATGGAATTCTCAATATTTACAATTGTTCTACTATGTCTCGCGTTTTTCATTGCAGGATTTATTGACAGCATTGCCGGGGGAGGTGGGTTAATTACCTTACCATCCTTGCTTTTTGCGGGTGTCCCGCCGCAATTTGCCTTAGGGACAAACAAACTTGCAAGTACTTTTGGTACAGGAACTGCCGTATTCAACTTTGTCAGGAGTAAAAAAGTAAATTGGAAAGTTGTTGGTTTTGGTATTGCTTTTTCTCTAATAGGTTCTTTTATTGGGTCAAAAACAGTTCTGGTTTTAAGTCAGGAAATTGTGGGCAAAGTAATTATTTTTATGCTTCCACTAGGAGTAATAGCAACGCTAATTCCACGTAAAGGGATAGTCTCGGGGGTAGAACTTACAAAGAAAGATTTCTATTTCACAATTCCGATGATTTGCCTAATAATAGGTTTTTATGATGGTTTTTTTGGTCCTGGAACAGGCTCTTTTCTCACTCTTGCTTTTTTCTTCTTTACCAAAATGAAGCTTATTGATGCAACTGCAAATGCTAAGGTTTTTAATCTTATGTCGAATGTTGGTAGCTTGACTGCCTTTATAATAGGGGGCAAGGTGTTTTTTCTCCTGGCTTTGCCCATTGCTCTTGCAAATATGGCAGGCAATTTCCTTGGCAGTCGTCTTGCTATAAAACGTGGCGAAGGTGTTATAAAGTTCTTCCTTATTTTTGCTTTTATTATGTTGCTCGGAAGTTTAATTTGGAAGTATTATTTTTAGAAAAATCACATTTTTTTAACAACTCTATCTATTTCTACAGCAGTTCCATCAACTTCTAATATTAGAAAATACAACTGATCAGGAATAAGGCTATTGTTAATAAAGCTATTCCAGATAATCATGTTTTTACCTTCAGGATATCGGCTGTTTTCCACAATATAGCCCATAAATTTTCCATTTGAATCGATCAATTGTAAACTAACTTGGGATTCTTTTTCTAGATTAAAGACATAAGTGAGGAAATAATCAAAGGGGTTTGGAAATATTCCTACCTCATAATCAGTTTGACCAAAACTTATTTTATAAAAGGGCATATTTAAATCTATCCAGTTCATCCTATTAATAATCCATGATTTCAAAAACCAAATTTCTGTTTCATATGTATTGCCTACGTAAAAATTTGGCCAGGCACGTCTGCCGAGAGCATCCCAGTAATTATAATTTCTCTCTTGAGCGTTAACTAATTTCATGCTTAAAGAGTCGATTAGCGATAAAACATTTTCGTTACTCAAAACACTTTGTCTTAAACTATTCCATCTCTCAGACAATATCTCACAAAAAATGGAGTCTTTCATAAATCTACTCGACCAGATTCTTCTTTCTGCTATAAAATCTTCAGTCTGGTATCCGTTTGAAAGATGAGAATTCCCAAATGCAATGTTAAAATCCCAAACAGGACCAAATTTTATTTTGCCTCCAAGGCTGTCACAATCCTTGTAAAAGAAAGTGCTTAAATTGTAGGCATCAATGTTTTTTGCTAATTCATTAAGGATAATAAAATCTGCTAGTGATTCCAGATCAACATATTGTCTGTACCCATCTATTGAATCACAGAATCCCTCGCTCATCAGTATCTGTTCGAAACTGTTAAGATAGCCTTTAATATAGTTTAATTGATTTTGGCTGATCTCTTTGCAATCAGGATAAATAACTCTTAGGTATGTCTGTGTTTCACTTGTGTACCAACCATTGCAATCAGAAACAGAATGCCTGTCAAGAACTACTAAATAAGAACTGTTGCTTTCGCTTGAATTTTCCGCATTTTCAATATTAACACGATTTTTATCAATCTTAATTTTCTCAATCAAGACATATACCCCCTGATATTGACCATTTAACACCAACTCACAAAAGGCTGTTCGAGGGGAATAATGTCCCATCTGTTCATAAAGTCGATAGGCAAATACATTTCGAATCAATGTTTTATCAGCATAAGGTCCATACAAAATCCAGTCGTTTTCCTGTGGCATGTCAAGAAGCGAAACATTGTTGTTTGAGCCATCGTTTTTAATCGTTTCAATTCTGTATTGCTTTTTGGGATAAATCTGAGAAGTTGAACCTCTAATTTCGATTCTAATTTTTCCATTATAACCTGTATATGGTCCCCCAATACTATTTATATTACCAGACTCTGAATCTGAGATTCTCATAAATGCTTCAATTGACGGATTGTCTAATATGTCTTTTCCATAAGTGTCAATCAAAATTATTGGCAGATCAGACTCAATAAAAGCCTTTTGAGAACTTAAATTGGTGAAGTAAAGAACCGAAGCAAAAACACAAAAGAATTTTATTAAAAGAATTCTACGAATCATATTTTTTAAACTTACTCAAAGATAAATAATTTAAAATTGCATTTTATAGCACCGTAATATAGTTTTTATTATTTTGCATCTGAATATTTGGTAATGATACTTTATAAGAATTTAACAAAACTTAAAATTCTGAACTACATCAGACTTTTAAAAGTTTCCGGAGAATTGAAAAGAAATTCGGAACTTATTGATAATGTTACATTGCCCCCACCATCATTTCTATCATTCGAGCCAACGAATTATTGTAACTTAAAATGTCCTGCCTGTCCTTCAGGATCTGGCGTCTTAACAAGAGCAAAGGGATTTGCCGATATTGAGCTTTTTAAAAAACTTATTGATGAAAATAAAAAATATCTCATAAATATATTGCTTCATTTTCAGGGAGAGCCTCTGCTTCATAAACAGATTGGAGAAATG
>JAQVEY010000070.1:0-5914 GCA_028697515.1 Bacteroidales bacterium
GAACGGATGAATGGTTTCCTGTTTGTGATACAGTATATAATGAAGCATTTTCTGAAGAGTTGTGTGTTTGGAATACTAGTGGATTGGCTCCCGGATATTTTAATATAAGAATCACAATGTGTGACAACACTGAAGATCAGAATGAGGTAGAGGCCGTTATGCAACTTGTCTTAACAGATATGCCTGTTAGTACTGATGATTTAGGAAATGTTAATCTTACGATTTATCCTAATCCTATAATTAAGGGTCAAGAACTTACTGTTTTATGTAAGGAGAATGAAATTGATTTTATAGAAGTTTTTGATTTGACTGGCAAAAAAATATTTGATTATAGTGATGGCGAATCCTTGGCAAATATTAGTTTTAAAATTGATATGCCCGAATCTGGAATATATTTTATAAACTTTCATGACAGTAAACATGGAATTATTAAAACCAGAAAAATAATAGTTCAATAACTGTAATTTAGTTTTAATTATCTTATAAATTACTTTGGTATCATAATATTGATTAACTTTGTACCAACTTTCCGGAAACAAATCCCGTTAGTTTAATAGTTAGTTAAAATGATTAATTCATTAAGAATCGGAAATCTAGAGATTCGGGTTCCGATTATTCAAGGAGGCATGGGAGTTGGGATATCATTATCTGGACTCGCCTCAGCAGTAGCAAATCAAGGCGGCGTAGGTGTTATAGCAAGTGCAGGTTTGGGAATGCTTTATCGTCAGGCAGGATCCGATTTCCTTGAAAATAGCATACGAGGATTAAAAGAAGAATTACGAAAAGCACGCGAAAAAACAAAAGGAATTATTGGAATAAACATAATGGTCGCAATGTCAAATTTTGCTGATATGGTAAAAACAGCAATTTCCGAAAAGGCCGATATTATCTTTTGTGGAGCAGGATTACCATTGAATTTACCATCATTTTTAACAAAAGGCAGTGTAACCAAACTCGTACCTATTGTGTCATCAGCTCGTGCTGCAAAATTAATTTGCGAAAAATGGAAACACGACTTTGATTATTTGCCTGATGCTATAGTAGTTGAAGGACCTAAAGCAGGGGGGCATCTCGGTTTTAAGTTAAATCAAATTTATGATGATAACTATTCTTTAGAGCACCTTATTCCAGAGGTCGTTGCAGTTGTTAAGGATTTTGAGAATATATATAATGTTAAAATACCTGTTATTGCAGCAGGTGGCGTTTATACCGGACAAAATATTTCTGATTTTATAGACCTTGGTGCCTCTGGTGTGCAAATGGGTTCAAGATTCGTTACAACTACAGAATGTGATGCATCTGATGAATTTAAGCAGACTTACCTAAATGCCAAAAAGTGTGATATTGAAATCATACAAAGTCCTGTTGGTATGCCAGGACGAGCAATAAGAAACGGCTTTCTTGATAAAGTAAAGCTTGGTGATAAAATTCCGATTAAATGTCCTTTTAAATGTATTAAAACTTGTGATATTTCATCAAGTCCGTATTGCATAATTAATGCCCTTTATAATGCGTTTAAAGGCAAATTTAAAAATGGATATGCTTTTGCTGGTACCAATGCCTATTTAGCTGAAAAAATAATTAGCGTTAAGCAAACATTTGATGAAATTATGAAAGAATATTCATTGAGAAAAGCATAGGTTGTAAGGACTATTATCAATAATCCAATAAAGTTAGGATGTCAACGAATAATTTCAATATTTAGACTATCCACAATATAAACAGTTTTTATATAAGATCCGTAACCCATCCAGTAGCCATTTGCTGGAGCGCCCTCAATATTTGTTTTTATACTTGCAGGATTTGTAAAAGGATTACCTTCTGTCATATAATTCCTGTACCATGAACTCCAGAATTTATATGAGTTTGCATCCACAGTTGATAGCTTTATTGATACAGTATCTCCGTATTTGAAAAAGAATGCATTTACGTAGTATAACGAATCTTCTTCTGGAGTATCAATGACATTGGGATCATAATAATCATTGTAATAATCATTATGTTCGAAGCCTTTAAAAATCGGTGTGTAAGACATTATTTGTCCATTAAAAAGTATATCATCCATAATGTGCATACTAAAGTATGGCCTGAAGAAATATTTTTGCTCTCCGTGATTTTTTGTTGTTACCAAGTAATTATTGCCTATCTGAGAAGGATCTGTCCAATTCATACCTAGAAAACCCAGTCCATCAAATCCATCCACCTTTTCAAACCATACCGAATCAATTCCTACAGTGTCAGGTATAATTGTCGTGGCAAAGTATTCTTTTTCGTTGTAAAGTATCTTAAGTGAATACTCTTTGTCAATTTCACCTCTTATTTTAGTTCCTATATATGCGAAATGTGGCCATTTCTCAATAGATGTTGGTTCTAATGTATCATAAATAATTCCATTGCTTACAATTACTGTTGCCTGATTATCACGTATTATTGAATTATTTACAGTTTCAGTTGTCATGATATCGAAATAAGATGAATTTTTTGTAAGAATAACCATTGCAAATTCATCTAAATCTATAGTTCCTTCAACAATAAGCTTTTCTTCAGCTTTTGGCAAATCAACAGTTATATCTTTTTCGCAAGATACAACGCAGATAAGAAACAACAGAATCGAGAATATGTAAAAAATAGTTTTCATTTTTAAAATTTAAAATTCCATGTTATTGAAGGTAGAACTGGAAACAAAGATACTTGTTTTGCTTTTGCAGTGTAATCACCAGTAGAAATTGAACCTTCGTGATAGAAATATATAAAATACGGGTTTTTGCGATTATAAACATTATAAACAGAAAAATTCCATGATGATTCCCATTTATCAGTTTTTTTATGTAAATAATTTACCGATAAATCGAGTCTGTGATATGGATCCATTCTGTATGAGTTCCTTCTACCGTAATCACTAACCAAGTCTCCATCTGTCATAAAAATACCTACCGGTAATGTTGTTGTATTTCCCGTTGCATATACAAATATCATCGATGCTGTCCATTTTTCGTTGATGTTGTATGTAGCAGTAAATGATAAATCGTGTCTTCTATCATACTTTGCAGGAAATGGTTCTCCATTATCTACATCCTCAAAAATTCTTTCTGTTTTGGATAATGTGTAACCAACCCATCCTGTTAGTCTTCCTGTTTGTTTCTTGATAAATAATTCCAAACCATACGAATATCCATTACCAAAAATGAAGTAATTATCTGCATTGTTTCCCACTTCATCTCCAGGCATTGCACCGTCAGCATATTCGATGAGGTTAAATAAATCTTTATAATATATTTCAAGCGATGTCTCGAAATGATCATTAAAGAAGTTTCTAAAATAACCGATAGCATATTGTCTTGCCTCCTGAGGCTTTACAACATCACTGCAGGGTACCCACAAGTCCGTAGGTAGAGTTGATGCAGAAAGTGATGCAAGGTGTACAAATTGCTTGTTTTGATTGAATGATGCTTTGATGGATGAATTGTCGTCAAGGCCTATTTTAATTGATGCTCTTGGTTCTAGTGAATTGTAAAATGCCACTATTTCGTTTTTTGCATAACTTATAGTATCTATATTATGCATTAGCAAATCGTCTTTTTGATATCTGATAAATGGTCCAACTTGAGTATAAATAGCGCCACGAATTCCTGCATATATTGTAAATCTGTCACTAATCTTAAAATCATCTCCAAGATAAATTGCCGCTTCGTGTGCATATTGTTTCATAATATCCGATTCGTCAATTTGCATTGCATAATATTCAGCACTTACTGAATTTGGAGAAAAAATATGGTAAATATAATTTGCTCCAAATTTTATTGTGTGTTTGGGATTTGGAATAAATGTAAAATCCTGCTTTAAATAATAATCTCTTATCCCAGAGGTTTGAACAAATCTCATTAAGGTACTTCCCTCTTCAGTGTCATTCATTGTTACATCAGTTTTAAATTTGTAATCTGATGCTACAAGAGTTGTATTTGAAAAGAATGTACTGCTAAATAAGTGATTCCATCTTAGGCTAGCCATTCCATTTCCCCATGGTATTTTCATATCGAAGCCGGCGTCTGTACTTTTAAAATCAAAAATATCTTTTCCGTAATAGGCACTTAGGTATAATCTGTCCTTATCTGAAAATCTATAATTTAGTTTTGCATTTAAATCATAAAAATAATATCCAGAACCCTTAAATGGAGATGTCTTTTTTATAAACGGTTTAACTAACACATCAATATATGTGCGACGTGCAGAAAAAAGATAAGAACATGTATCTTTTTTGATTGGACCTTGAACGGTAAGCCTCGATGAAATTGTTCCAATTCCACCGTCAATTTCCAATTCTTTCATGTTTCCATTTTTCATAGAAATGTCAAGAACAGAGCTTATTCTACCACCGTATTGTGCTGGCATTCCTCCTTTGTAGATTTCCATATCTTTAATAGCATCAGCATTAAAAACAGAGAAAAAGCCAAAAAGGTGGGCTGCATTATATATTGTTGCTTCGTCGAGTAAAATTAAATTTTGATCTGGACCACCTCCACGCACATAAAAGCCTGAGTTTCCTTCACCGGATGATTGAACGCCTGGAAGAAGTTGTATGGTTTTCAAAATATCAACTTCGCCCATAAAGGCTGGTAGTGCTTTTATTGTTTCAACAGGGAGTTTTATCACACTCATTTTACTGTCTTGAACATTACTCTTCTTTTCGCTGCTTACAACTACTTCCTGAGTCATTATTGCAGAACCTTCAAGTGATATATTTATAGATTTGTTTGTTTTAAGATCAATAGTTTCTATTATTTCTTTGTATCCGATAAAAGAAAAAACTATGTCATATTGTCCTGGAGTAAGAGATAAGGTGTAAAACCCATAAGAGTTGGTCGTGGTTCCAGTATTTGTGTTTTTAACTATAACATTTGCTCCCAAAAGCTCTTCTCCGGTGTCCTTATCTTTAATATAACCACTTAGAGTTACTTTCTGTGCAAAATATCCAAATGGGATTAAAATCAGTAATATCAGGGCTATAGACTTCTTCATAAAAAATAAACAAACAAAGTACAAATATATTATTATTTATTAGCGGTGAAAATAGAATTTTATTTTTAGTCTTTTTAACAAGAATCGGTGAAGAGTAAAAATAATACGGTAAAAATATTTGCTATGAGTCAATTTTGTTGTTATTTTTGTGCGATTCATCATCAGGGGTGTAGCTCAGCTCCGATTTTTCGAAAAAATCAAAGAGAGCTGAGTTAAATGATTAAGTTTTTTGAAATAGAACATTATAGAATAAAGGATGATAGATTTTTTCATAAAAAATCGAGAGTCCTCGAAAAATTGAGAAAATTTAGTAATAAAATTTTATATTTTTCGGGATTGGTTAGAGTACGGGGTGTAGCTCAGCTCCGATTTTTCGAAAAAATCAAAAAGAGCTGAGATAAAATTATTACGTTTTTTGAAATAGAACATTATATAATAAAGGATGATTGATTTTTTCATAAAAAATCGAGAGTCCTCGAAAAATTGAGAAAATTTAGTAATAAAATTTTCTATTTTTCGGGATTGGTTAGAGTACGGGGTGTAGCTCAGCTCCGATTTTTCGAAAAAATCAAAGAGAGCTGAGTTAAATTATTAAGTTTTTTGAAATAGAACATTATAGAATAAAGGATGATAGATTTTTTCATAAAAAATCGAGAGTCCTCGAAAAATTGAGAAAATTTAGTAATAAAATTTTCTATTTTTCGGGATTGGTTAGAGTACGGGGTGTAGCTCAGCTCCGATTTTTCGAAAAAATCAAAAAGAGCTGAGATAAAATTATTAAGTTTTTTGAAATAGAACATTATAGAATAAAGGATGATAGATTTTTTCATAAAAAATCGAGAGTCCTCGAAAAATTGAGAAAATTTAGTAATAAAATTTTCTATTTTTCGGGATTGGT
>JAQVEY010000070.1:6014-9051 GCA_028697515.1 Bacteroidales bacterium
TAGAGTACGGGGTGTAGCTCAGTTGGTTAGAGTACTGGTCTGGGGGACCAGGAGTCGGAAGTTCGAGTCTTCTCACCCCGACTTATCTTAAGGCAGTCATTTTGGCCGCCTTTTGTGTTTTTGATAAACATTAATATTTTGCGATTTGCTTTTAAAGAAATTGTCTTATCTTGCGGGCAAAAATATTAGTAATATTTTGGCTGAAAAGAGTGCTAAATAGTTAGTATTTTTAAGTATATTTATTATAAATTTATTATTTATATCAGATGAATAATTATGTAGAAAAATATTGCGAGCTTCCAAAAAGTGTACGTAAACCATTATGGCGTGTATGGCATAATATGATTATTTCCTATGACAAGAATAAGGAAACTACTTTTTTAAATTATGGATTTGAATTGGAGAATGGTGAATTTAAAAATCTAAATTTGCAGCCCGAAGATGAGATCAATCGTTATAGTATTCAGTTGTACCACCATGTAGCGCGTAATCATAATTTCCCCGGTACAGATATTCTAGAAGTCGGAAGTGGAAGAGGAGGGGGAGCTTCATTTTTAACTAGATATCTAAAACCTAGTTCTTATGTTGCTGTAGATATTGCTAAAAAGACAATAGAGTTTTGTAATAAACATCATAAAGTAGAAGGCTTGAAATTTGTAAGAGCGGAAGCCGAAAAACTACCTTTTGAAAATTCATCTTTTGATGCTGTTTTAAATGTTGAATCTGCCAGATGTTATCCTAATATTGGTAAGTTTTTTTCAGAAGTACATCGTGTATTAAAACCTGAAGGAAAATTTTTGTATGCAGATATGATTAAGAAAGAGGATATCGAGATAATCGAGGATAAGCTAAAAAATGCTGGGTTTAAGACTGTTGAACGAGAAAATATTCGTGAAAATGTTGTAAAGGCCTTAGTTCTTGATTCTGCTAACAGAAAATCAGCAATAGATAAAGGAGTGCCTAAAATATTCAGAAAATCATTTTATGAATTTGCTGGAGTTGAAGGAAGTGAACGTTTTAATTCATTCTCAAACAGCTCTATGGGTTACTGGTGCTATACTTTGGTGAAAAACAACGAGTAATATAACACCTGTAACCATAGTTGTAGATCTTTTGACTATACAAGTCTTAGTTCTACATCAACATTATTGCGAATAGCTTTAGAATACGGACAAACCTGATGAGCTTGTTTTATTAGTTCTTCCGCAACAGATCTCTCAACTCCATTGACTTCGATTTCCATTACAACACTAATTGCAAGACCACCGTCAGCCTGTTTACCGATAGAAACATTTGCTTTTGTTTTGCTTTCTATTTTATGTTTATTCATTCTAGCAACAAGATTTAAAGCTCCGTCATAGCATGCAGAATATGTAGCAGCAAATAATTGCTCGGGATTTGTATAGTTGCCTCCGTCTCCACCAAGTCCTTTTGGCATTCTTACATCCATATCTATTACTCCATCATCACTTTTTACGTGTCCATTTCTTCCTCCTTTGACTTGAACACTTGCAGTATACAAAATTTCCATTTCGATTTTTTTAAGTTTATAATAATTTGTCAGTTTTATAAACAATATAAGTTTGCTATTGTTCACTGATTGATTTTTTTTTTATTGAAATTTGGGATATCTTTGCAGAAATTATATAATAGAATCTATGGAATTGGATATGTTTGCCTACGTTTGGTTGCCATTGATGATTTTTTGTGCCAGAATTTGCGATGTTACTATAGGGACATTAAGAATAATACTGGTTGCTAGAGGACAAAAAGTCATAGCACCTTTGCTTGGTTTTGTGGAAGTATTGATATGGATTATTGCAATAGGACAAATAATGGAAAATCTTGATAATTGGGTTTGTTATTTGTTTTATGCTGCTGGTTTTGCTACAGGAAACTATGTGGGAATGGTAATAGAAGAGAAGATTGCCATGGGAATAGTAGGTTTGAGATTAGTAACAGGAAAACCTGCAGACGAATTAATTGCATATCTATCTGACAATGGATACGGTTTGACTCATCTTGACGCTTCAGGAGCAGTTGGTCATGTTCATGTATTATTTATAACAATTAGTAGAAAAAATTTGAATGAATTGGTCGAAGTAATTAATAAGTTTAATCCCGGTGCATTCTATACAATTGAAGATATTCGTTTTGTTAATAAAGGCGTTTTTCAGCAAAATCAGGCCGGTAGATGGAAATTGTTTCAAAGGAAGGGCAAGTAATAAATGAGATTTGAAGAACTGCAGATAAATCAACTGATAAAAGACGGAATAGCAAGTTTTAATTATAATGAATTAACTAAGATACAGGAGATTGTACTTCCTGTGATTCTTTCTGGAAGTGATGTGCTTGCTTGTTCTCAAACCGGATCAGGTAAAACAGCAGCTTTCCTCATTCCAATAATCGAAAAAATTTTAAAGTCGGATAGAAAAGGCACTAAAGCATTGATTGTTACTCCCACTCGTGAGATTTGCATGCAGATAGAGGAACAGATTTCCGGAATTGGTTATTTTGCTGAGGTTTCATTTTTGGCAGTATATGGTGGTAATGATCAGGATGGCTTTAGCAGACAAAAGGCAGCATTATCAAATGGCGCTGATATTATTGTAGCAACACCTGGAAGACTGCTTTCGCATTTAGGCTTGGGTTATGTTGATTTGTCAGATCTTGATTTTTTAGTGCTTGATGAAGCTGACGAGATGCTTGATATGGGTTTTTATCCTGATATTATCAGTATTATATCTAGACTTCCAATAAAAAGACAAAACCTTCTTTTTTCAGCTACTATGCCGGGATCAATCAGAAAGTTAGCTTCGGAAATATTAGTTGAGCCCCAAATTATAGACCTAAATTTTTCTAAACCTGCTGAAGAAATTGACCAAAAAGTATATTTAGTTTATGAATCTGATAAGCAACAACTATTAAAAACACTATTAAAAGATTATATCGACCAAAAAATTTTGATTTTTGTTTCTACTAAAATAAATGTCGGAAAAGTATCATCATATTTGAACTCAAACGGGATAAAAAATTC
>JAQVEY010000071.1 GCA_028697515.1 Bacteroidales bacterium
AAAAACAAATTCAAAAACTGCGAATAAGAAATGATAGATTAATTAAGATATTTTTAATAGTTATAGTAGTTTTCATTGTTATAATAACTTATGTTTTATTTAAACGAAACAAGGACAAAACCAAAAAGAATTCTATCCTTACAGAAAAAAATCAAGAACTGGAAGAAGCAAATGCAACAAAAAACAAATTTTTTTCAATAATATCCCATGATTTAAGCAATTATGCAGCAGTAATGGAGACGGTTTCGGGCATGATGAAGCGTAAATTTAAGATGATGGAACCTGAACTGCTTGCTCAAAATATGGAAACTCTCAATGATTCGGCGGTTTTAAATAAAAAAGTCATAAAAAACTTACTTGATTGGGCTATGGCTCAAAACAGACGAATTAAACTTAATCCTGATTTTCATAATTTAGCTGTATTGATAACAGAACTTGTTGAGACATTACAAAGTATTGCATCATCAAAATCAATACAAATTTCGGTTTTTGTTGAACCTCACATCCAAGTATTTGCTGATATTAACACAATACAAACAGTTTTACGCAATCTTATCTCAAATGCAATTAAGTTTTCACCCGAAAATTCCGAAATACATGTCATAGCTAGAGTAATCAATGAAAAAGCAGAAATACTTGTTCGGGATTTCGGCAGAGGCATTAAAACAGAAGAAATTGAACTCCTATTCAAACCTGATGTTAATACAAAGCTGATAGGTACACCAGAAAACAAGGGTACCGGCTTTGGTTTGATACTTTGCAAAGAATTTGTCGAAATGAATAATGGAGAGATGTCTGTAAAATCAGAATTTGGAAAAGGAACAGATTTTATTTTTACCCTACCAATAAAAGATGAGAATTGATTATAAAGAGAATTATTATCGTTGATGACCACGCTATTGTGAGAAATGGCATAAAGGCAATACTGTCTTATTTTAAGGATATTTCAGTAATAGAAACAGCTTCGAATTATGCTGAACTTGAAGACCATATTAAAAATGAGCTGCCAGATGTGGTTATTTTAGATATTGAGATGCCCGAAATGGACGGTATTACGATAGCAGGAATTCTGCAAGACAAACATCCGGAAATCAAAAAAATTATCCTCTCTGCCCATATTACAAATCAGAATATTTCTGATGCAGTTGAAGCAGGTGTATTGGCTATATTACCAAAAGATGCCGATGAAGACGAACTTTACACTGCAATTTGTAAAGCATACAATGGGGATTACTACTACAGTAATTTTGTACAAGAACTCGTTCTAAAAAACTATCTCACAAATCACAAAAAAGATAATAAAAGCAGTCAACAAGACACAGAATGCTTAAGCGAACGAGAAATGGAGATAATCAAAGCATTCGGAGACGGATTAAGCTATAAAGAAATTGCAGATAAACTTTTCATCAGTCCACGAACAGTTGAATCTCACAAAATCAGAATACTCGAAAAACTAAAACTTCATACAATTATTGATTTAGTCAAATTCGGAATAAAAAATAATATAATAAATATTTGACATCCTTAAGGGATTTTACTTAATAAAAATGACGTAAAATTCCTCCTAAAAATCAATACACAAAGGTTTTATATTTGTAATATAATTTAAAACTAATGCATTATGAAAAAGAAATTAAATTCAGGACTTTTTGCAATCTTAATGGGAATTGTTCTAATAGGAGTATCAATCTATTCTTATTACCAAACAGACGAATTTATCGACAGCGCAAAAGAAACAACAGGAGTGGTAGTTGATGTATATATTAAAAAGAATACATCTACCAATAATGACAAAAAAGTAGAAAAAACTGAGTACTGTCCTATAATTGAATTTGCAACAGAAGAAGGAGATACCATTGAATTCAAATCCACATCGGGTAGTACCAATTTTGACTATTACAAAGTTGGAAAAGAAATTGAAGTTATGTATGACCCCGAAAATCCTTCAAAAGCAAGAATAAAAACAACGAAAAAGGCTAATAATAGAAATGTATTTATTATGGCAGGCATGGGAATTTTAATTATTGTAGGAGGAATAGGAAAATCTATTTTCGACAAAAAGAAGAATCAAGGAATTGCATAAGAATTTAGTACATGACTAATTCGCTATTACATAAAATATTAAAAGGATTTATATTAGTTATAATAGCAGAATTATTATGTTTTTCCCTTAAATCACAGATTGTATTGCCATGGACAGAAGGATTTGAAAGAATTGGAACAGTAAAAACTTATACAAGTTCGGTTGATTCAATAAATGGATTGTATGATTGGAGTTTTGAACAATCAACAACAGGACAAGTTAAGTTCAACTCTGGCTCGGGTTTTTATCATTCAGGGATTTCGGCTGCAACTCTTGGAACTTCAACTGATGGTTCCGGTGATATAAGTAAGCTTATTTTAGAGTTGGATTTAAGTCTGTATCGAAATAGTACTGACTTAGTACTTAATTTTTATTATATGGACCACGGTGATCCTACAAGTTCAACAGATGCTGTTTACATAAAAAGTGGAACATCTGATTATGTTTTAGTTTATTCTTTAATTCCCGGGTTACGAACAGATGGAACATATACTTATGTAAATATTGATTTAGACCAGAAATTTGCCGATGCCGGTTTAAAACTTGGTTCTGAAGTATTTATTAAGTTTAGTGTTAATTCAAAGTATAAGACATATACAACAACCGCCCAGGGAGGAATTACTTTTGATGACATTAGTATTACAGGTTCCATGCCTCCTGTTTTATTGCCCTGGATTGAGGATTTTGAAGGGATTAAGGATGATTTAACAATTACAAGTAATCGAAATAATATAAACGGGAGAGGAAATATCAGTTATCAAAAAACTGAAAATGGAAGACTGCGTTTTAATGCAGGCTCCGATTTTTATCATTCCGGAAGCAGAGCAGCAACTTTGGATTGTGATGCATATAATTCACTATTGCCGAATAATATGTTACTGATTACTCTAAATATGTCAAGATATATTGACTATAATGACTTAGAGCTAAGTTTTAGTTATATGCAGCATGGAGAAGAACCACAAATGTTCGATAAGGTTTTCATAAGAGGATCGTCGAGCAATACATGGATTGAAGCTTATGATTTGTATGCTAATCGAGCAGCAGCAGGGACATGGAAAGATGTTGCCAATATTGATATAGATGCATTACTTTTAGGTGCCGGACAGACAATTTCTTCTACATTTCAAATTGCATTTTCACAAGTTGATGATTATCCTGCTACAACTACTACGGGTTCAGATGGTATTACTATTGATGATATTAAAATTTCTTGTATGGATTTATATTGGTGCGGCACAGTTAATACATATTTTGATGAATCTTTGAATTGGTGGCCTAATACTGTACCTAATACTTCTTCTGACAATTATAACGTGATAATATGTGGTGATTCTGAAAATCCTGTGATAATAGAAGACAACTTAGTGCATCCTGCAAGGTTTGATGCGAAAAATTTTATTATTGAATCGGGGGCAAGTTTTATTTCCGACGCATATGCAGGATCGCACTTAAACACTTCGAATTTTATTACAATATATAATGACTTTCTAAACAATGGAACACTCACTACTCAACATACGTTAGTTACAGACTTGACTTATATGAGAATTTATGGCGATTTTATTAATAATGGAATTTTTGGTAATGAAATTGGTTCTGTAAGTTTAATTGGAGCAGATAAGTCTCAAATAAAAGGGACAAAAACAACATCTTTTAGAAGTCTTTCTATAGATAAGTCGAATACAGATTTTGATGCTGTTGAACTAATATGCAATACTGATAGCCTGCAATGTGAATTATTATATATAAATGTTGGGTCTCTTGAAATAAATTCATTTTCAGTTCTGGAAGTTGATAGATTGTATATTGCAGAAGGTGCTTGTCTGAATGTAAATGATAATTATGTTAAGCTAGTAATAAGAAATGCCCTGCATAACGATAATACAACTAGTTCAACCACAATTGGACTGCCATCGAATCCAAATAATACCATATATTTTGATTTTAAAGATTACTATAATAATTACCTCAAGTTTGGCAACGGCACTCATGCCGGCACTCAACTTTATAATGTAAAGTTTTTAAATACTGCTGGGGAAATTGAACCGAAATATGAATTAAGGTCAGATATGTTGGTCCAAAATAATCTTTATCTTGATGGATCAATAATTGTTGCTGATACTAATGAAGTTATTATTCAAAACACATCCCCTCATGCAATACAAACCCACAGCGAGTCAAGCTATATTATCGGGAATCTCCGCCGCTACGTTACCACCGGCTCTTATGATTTTCCTGTTGGTTCAAATACTCATTACCAGCTTGCCACAGTTGATATATCATCAACCAGTGGTGGTTTAACTTATTTGGATTCACGTTTTACTGCTTCCGCTAGCGAGACACCAACCGAAGGACTTGAAGTTAATGGTTCAGAAATAACAGAATTCCTTGACAACGGTTACTGGACAATTACTCCAAATACTGGTTCTGCCGAATATGATATTAGTCTAACTTCACGCGGTCATACAAATGGAGGTTATGAGCCAGCTCAGCATGCGGTTTTTAAACGTAGCGGAGGAGGAGACTGGGAAAGTCTGGGAACACATGATAACGGCACTCAAACAGGTTCGGGTACAGACCCAATAACTGTAAAACGTTCTTCTCTTTCAGGTTTTTGCGATTTTATTATTGGCAAAAATGAAATCCCCTACCCTTTGCCTGTTGATCTTGCTATGTTTACAGCAATTTGTGATAATAAAAATGTGAAAATATCTTGGCAAACACAAAGCGAAATAAATAATGATTATTTCAGTCTAGAAAAAAGCACAAACGGAAAAGACTTTTTCGAGATATATAAAGTCTTAGGCTGCGGGAACTGTAATTTTATAAATAATTACGAATATATTGATAATAGTGAAGGAACAAACTACTACAGACTGAAACAAACAGATTTTGACGGAACGCCCAGCTACTCGGAAATTATCAGTTCAAACTGTGAGCAATCTACAAATGAAATTAGCTGTTATACATCTAATTCGGGCAAACTCTGTGTCGATTTCCAAATCCCAAACGATCGCAACTACCAACTTGATTTATTTGATTCTGCCGGCAAACTCGTTTTTAAGAAAGATATTTATAATGACTACAACTCCAGTTATAGTTTCGATATCAACAATTTGAGTGATGGAATATATTATTTGAACATCTACAATAAAACAAATTCTATCACAAGAAAGATTATCTTCAATAAATTTTAGTATTTTAGCATCAAATTATATGCTATGAAAAAGAATTTATTATTGATAATTTTCATTTTATCATTTTCGACATTATTCTCCCAACAGATTAACGGAGTTGTATATCACAACGAAGATAACTTTAAAATTATCAAAGTTTGGGGAACGCATGAAGAACGCGGTTATGCAACAGGCTATTTATTAGCTGCCGAAACCGAAGATTTGTATGTTAATTATCTATTGCCGCAGTTTGGTTCATATTATCAAACAGCCAGAGATATACTCGCAACAGATGTACATTTAAAAATAGATTCTGTTTATATTTATGAAGCATTGGCAATGGCAGAAGGCTTAAATGACAGTGGAGAGTTTGAAGATGAACTAGATTATATTGATGTTTTACTAGCGAATTGTTTTTTGGATTTTCAGAATTTTGTAGGAAAAGGACTTGGACTAGAAAATGGTTGTTCATCTCTGATTAGTTGGGGAGCAGCAACCGAAGGAACAGAACTTGATGGCAAATCGGTAATGTCACGTCATTTGGACTGGTCAGCACATCCGTCAGTATTACGTACTCAGGTTATTGTTATTCATTTCCCTACCGAAGGAGGTGAGCAACCATGGTTATTGATTGGATTCGCCGGACAAATGTCTGTACTTTCAGGAGTAAATGCTTCAGGAGTTGGAGTAATGCAACATATGCTTTCTGATGTATCGGCAGGTGCTGTTGCTTTTTTGTCATACGAACCTATTTGGTTTAGTTTGAGAAAAGCATTGGAAGTTTATGATTATAATTCTGACGGCGCTAATAACTGTCTTGATATAAATGCAGTCATTAACGAAAATACACATGGCTACGCTGACTCATATATTGTTACTGGAGTTGCTCCATCAACAAATATAGATAATGAAAAAATTGCCACAATTATTGAAGTTGCACCAGTAAGTCCATTTATTACTATAAGAAACACCGACTATGAAGATGATATACCCAGTGATAACTTATATGCAGCAAATTCTTCAATAGCAAGAAATGATGCCTTAAATTACTGTTTCAGATACAATGCCGTCAAGTCAAATATGGGAGACGGAACAATGATAGGAAAACATGAAAACTGGAGCATAATGAATGATTACAGCAGTTCTTGTGCATTTAGCTATACCGGAAATATTCAATTTATGCAGTTTGCTCCCGAACAAAATTATTTAAAATTATCACGCCATACCACAACGGGTGTTCAGGCATGTGAAAATACTCCGGTGGAGTATAGCTTAAATCAATTGTTTGAGTGGCCTGTGGAAATTAAAAAACAAAAATCTGAATCTAAAATCGATATATATCCAAATCCAGCAAAAGATAAAATTTCGATTATTGTCCCTGAAAACACACTTGGAGATATATTATCTGTTTATTCCGCAAATGGATTATTAATTTACAAAACTGAACTAAGTTCAAAAGAACATACTATTGATATTTCTAAACTTGAAGCAGGAATTTATTTTATCAAGCTTCAATTAACCGGGCAGAAAGCAAAGTTTATTGTTGATTAGAGCTTATCATTTGATAATTTAATTCTACACAATAAAAAATTATAACCATTAACAAATAAGTGAAGTTATAATTGGAAAGTGTATTTTTGCTTACTCATGATTAAGTTTATTTACATAATTCTTGGCTGCCTGTCAGTATTTCTCGGAGTTTTGGGCATTATTATTCCAGGATTACCAACAACGCCATTCTTATTATTGGCAGCATGGTTCTTTCTCAGATCAAATAATAAATTACATAAACTACTGATTAACAATAATATACTTGGGAATTATATCCGTAAATATGAAAATAACAAAGCAATAAGTATAAGAACTAAGATTTATTCAATTGCCATAATGTGGGTTATGATATCATTATCAACTATTTTCTTAATCGAATCAAATTTTATAAAAGTTATTGTACTTATTGTTGGATTAATTGGAACTGTTGTTATGGGATTCGTTATCAGGACGTTCAAAGATAAAACTTAAATTATTAAGATTTCGTATTTATTTAGGTGGGTGTTTAATTAAATACTCTATTTTTGAGCTAGCGATAGTTAAAAAGCATGGGGCATGGAGCACAGGGCATTTTGCCTGAGATAAAAGTTATAAATAGACTTTATGGTTTTTTAAATCAAGAAAAATAATCTTTATTTACAGTAATGATAGCTCTATGCACCTTGCACCATGCCTTTTTGGAATACTCCCTATTATTATTCTACCAGCTAAATAATTACAAGATTTCTAGATATTTATAATGTTTTGATGTTTAAAATTATAAAAATAAGAGACATTGCTCCTATTTCTTTAATAAAATGTTAATACGCCATTTTTATTCGAAATAAATGTTAATTTTGTAACAAATCAATTAAATTTAAATATAAACTAAAACAATTTAATCATGGAAC
The DNA here is from genome assembly GCA_028697515.1 of Bacteroidales bacterium. Taxonomy (GTDB): domain Bacteria; phylum Bacteroidota; class Bacteroidia; order Bacteroidales; family ML635J-15; genus Bact-19. Next base: position 7,704 of record JAQVEY010000071.1, read on the forward strand.
CACAATTTTATTTCATTATCGGAGCTGTAGTTTTTGTATTTCTGCTTGCAGGTATAAAGATTATCAGACCAACGCACAGAGGCTTAATCGAACGTATGGGGAAATATCACAAATATGCCAACCCTGGTTTTCACTGGATTATACCCGGAATTGACAAACTATACAAGGTAAACACAACCGAACAAATGGTTGATGCACAACCTCAGGAAATTATAACAAATGATAACCTAAATGCGAGTGTAGATGCACAGGTATATTTTAGAGTTAACATTGATGAAGAAAGTGTAAAAAACTCACAGTACAATGTAAATAACTATCAATGGCAGATTGTGAACCTAGCACGTACCACATTAAGAAATATTATTGGTACCTTAACTTTAAAATCGGCAAACAGCGAAAGAGGAAAGATAAATGCTGAATTACACAAAACACTATGTGATGAGACCAGAACATGGGGTATTGATATAGTTCGTACAGAATTAAAGCAAATTGATCCTCCAAGAGATGTTCAAGAAACGATGAACAAAGTAGTTAAAGCTGAAAACGAAAAAATTGCTGCGATAGACTATGCAACTGCTGCTGAAACATCTGCTGATGGTACAAAAAGATCAAAAATTAAAGAAGCAGAAGGGTTTAAACAATCTAAAATTCTTCATGCAGAAGGTGAAGCAGAAGCAATTAAATTAGTTAATGAAGCTGCAGATAAATACTTTATTGGAAATGCTCAGATACTCAAAAAACTCGAAACTCTCGAAAATGCACTTAAAGACAATTCAAAAATCGTTGTTCCAACAGGCTCCGATTTAGTAAATGTTATTGGCGAAATGGCAGGAGTTTTACCTATTGAAAAGAAAACTTCGAAAGCAGCAAAAACGGAGTAGTAGCATATAAGGAGGAAAAGGCGAAGGAAAAGGCTAATGCAGAGGCTAAGGCGAAGGCGAAGGTTAAGGTTTTTTACTGCTTATTCTATCATTCTGCTGTTCAATTACAGGATATTTAAAAGCTCTTGCAAGAGTAAATGCTTTTGCAAGAGTTTTTTTATTCTTATATTCGTAATAAGAATTATTTTAGTGGAGGTGTTTAAATATTTGAGAATAACATAAATAAATAGTTTTGAAAAGAAAAATAAAATAGATAGTTTTACAAAAAAAATATAAATCAGTAAGAAATGAAAAACATGCAGCTTATCTTGCCATTTTGGGTGTATATGTGTAGCTTTTGGCTAAATTTGGTGCACATATAAACGAGTTATCGCTAAGCGTAAAGCGCAAGCAAACAAATCAGGGTTTGTCACTAAAATTTATACATTAAGAAGATAAATTTCAAGTATCGC
>JAQVEY010000072.1 GCA_028697515.1 Bacteroidales bacterium
CAAAAATTGTCATGCTTTTAAACTTTTGCTCCATAATATAAAATTTGATTCCCCAATATTACTACTTTTTTTACTATTCTACAAATGCCTAATTCAATAGTTTTAAATCTGTCCGAATAAGAATACTCACCACTAAGACACCAACCCCCACAAGACAATATATTTAAGCTTCCTCATGCTAATTAGTGTCTTCTTTGTGTAACATTGTCCAAATTTTTAGTAGCACAGAGTCTCTCTAAGTTAAACACAAAGTTAAATTAGTGTTTCCTTTGCTTAACTCTGTGTAACAATATTCTTTGTGTCTTCGTGGTTCTATGTCTCAGCGTTCTTCCGCGTCTCTCTGCGTTAAAATTTTCTTCGTGTAACTTTGCGTTTCCCTTTGAGTAACTTCGAGTAACAATAGATTCTGCATCAAAAAACCTTTGTGTCCCGTAATCATTCCCTCACAAATTTCCCATTTTCAATGTAATAAATACCTTCTTCATGGTCTACTTTCAATTCCTTGCAATAATAATCCGCGTCTGAAACCTGCAAAACAATATCTTTAATAGAAATTTTACCGTCATTATTAACAGAAAAATCATAATCATATCCACAAAAAATAGAGTTAAACTCAATTCCAATATAGCTCATTACAATTTCTTGCTTAAACGAGCTTAGGGATGAAAATAGCTTTTTCTTAGTGTCAATATCCCAAATTTCGTGAATTACACTACTTGTTCTGTATATTTTATTTGTTGCATTGCCAATTACTTCCACTGGAGGATTACTACAATACCATGTAATAATAATTTCTTCCTGTCCTGAATTATTTATCTGCTGTGTTTTTATTCTGCATGAATCTGTACCTGTTGTCCCTTTTATAAATAAAGTATCTTTAATCCCATCTTTTACAAAAACTATATTTCTAAAATATTCAGTATTTTTCTTAGACTCAAAAACTTCAGAAACTAATCCGTTTGAGTTATTCTCGCAAATACGATAATTCTTTGAATTGTTTTCCTGTGCCATCACTTGCAAACAAAGAATTACTAAAATGATTGCAGTTATTGATTTTGTTTTCATTTTTTAACTTTTTTACTACTCATTAAATAAAAATCACGAAGCTTTAGCAACAAATATGCCGTTATGATATAATAAATTAGTTTTAATAATTATTTTTTTATATCTTAGCACCTATATAATCAAATATAAAGTTTGTCCTAAATGCACAACTAGTAATTATTGTAATACATGTGCGAAAGAAAAGTTATATGTTTGTAAATATACAAATAAACCATATGGTTATGAAAAGAGTAGTTTTAAAAAACTTTATACTTTTAATTTCAATATGTGCATTGTTGTCTTATACACAGGCACAGTCTGAAATACAGCCGGATTTACGCCTTATTAAAGCGCATGATAAGGAATACATGGAAAATCTAAGACAAAATTCTCCATCTACGCTAGAGTATTTAAATTTTGAGTTGGATAATTCATGGTTCATTGCCGGTCCTGAGATTTTGTCCAAGACTGATGCCATGGAATATCTGTATTACAAAGATACGATAAGTGGAGAAAAAGCAGATATAAGAGTTGAAGTATCAGATGTGGAAGATATAAATATAGCTGAGTATTTTTATGATAGAAAATATGATACTCATGTTTTCTATAAAATAGGAGATTCAGGTATGATAATAGGCTTTTATTCAGTAAAAGAAACGGCTAGAAAATATAATATTTCAAAAAACCTTAAATTATGAAAACAATAAGAATATTTATAGCTATCGTAATATCAGTATTTGCTATAAGCTTACAGGTTTTTTCGCAGACATATCTGCTTAATAGTGATCAGGAAATCGAAACATGTTCAGGAACTATTTATGATTCCGGTGGTTCAGAAGGACAGTACAGTAATGATGAAAGCTATATTGTTATTATTTGTAGTGATAACGATTCTGAAATTCAGTTGCAGTTTGCGGAATTCAACCTAGCTACTGGCGATATCCTCGGAATCTATAACGGTGCAGGTGTTACTAATCTTTTAGTTAGTGGAACGGGAACGAGTCTAAACGGACAAACTATTATAGCGGATGTAAATTGTGTTACTTTAGTATGGAGTACGAATGCGAGCGGCACAGCAACAGGTTTTGCAGCAAATATTATCTGTAGCTCTCTTTGTCAGAGTTACTCCATGGGTATAAATTCAAATCCTGCAATTACTGATCCGGTTGAAATGTTTCTTGATATTTGTCCCGGTCAGCAGGTTGATTTTACTGCCCTAACAGATTTCTTTAATAACGGTTCAGAAGGATATACACAAACTGAGGCAAGTACTATGTATCATTGGGAAATGACTGACCAATTCAATCAGCTTGTGGTTGACCAAAGTGGTCTTGGACTGACAAATATTTCTTTTACATTTAATGAATCTGCCGGCTATTCTTTAAGTTTACGATCAGAAGACGTTATGGGTTGCTGGAATATGGGTGATGCAACATTACGGATACAAGTGTCTGTTCCACCCACATTTGAAGGTACATCTTTAGCTCCAACACCTATCTGTCCGGGTGAAACTGTTATATTCACAGGCCATGTCCAGACTTACCCCTGGGTAATGTCTGTTGTTGATATTGATACGGAAATAGTAGAGCAATGTGTAGAAGACCATTATGATGGATTAATATGCTTTGATGTAAATACTTTTGCTCCCGGGCAAACAATTGCATCTGCCAATGATCTTGAATCGGTTTGTATTAATATGGAGCATTCATATATGGGAGACTTTTATATGTATATAAGATGCCCAAATGGTCAGCAAGCTATATTGCACGAATATTACAACTGTAATAATGCATATATGGGCTTACCGAACCACTATGACAACTGTGTTCCGGGAACCGGTTGGGATTATTGCTGGTCTATGAGTGCTTCTCAGCCACATAATTCTGTTTGTCAATCAGGAGTATCTCTTCCTGCAGGTACATATTTGCCCTTGGGTACATTTGAAAGTCTGATTGGTTGTCCGATAAATGGTGAATGGTGTATAAGGTTTTATGACAACTGGAGTTCTGATGATGGTTATATCTGGACAGCTGATTTGAATTTTAACCCAGCACTAATAGCACAGGATACATGGAATTATGAAAATGTTTATGATCAGAGCGGAAACTCTGCTGACGGAGTATGGTCAGGTCCTGATATGGTTGATGCTACAGGTTTTATTGGAACAGCAACTCCGTTTACAAGCGGAAATATTAATTATACTTTTACCGCTACCGATGACTTTGGTTGCTCTTATGATACTACAATTTTTGTTGTAGTTAAGCCTATTACCGACCCGACTTGCTGTATAATGCCCGAAGTAAATGCCGGACCTGATGAAGCTGTATGTAGTAATACATATACTTTAAACTCTACTCTTGCCACTGGTAACAGTGGGATATGGACTGTTACCAGCGGGACTCCCGGGGCAGTATTTGATGATGTCCAAGATCCGAATACTACTGTTACGGTAAATATCTTTGGAACTTATACTTTTACATGGACAGAATACTATTTGGGAAATACTCAAAATTTGGTTTGTTCAGATAATGACACAGTATCTATAACATTTAATAAAACATATGACCCGACCATCACTGCTATTGATGATATGTGTATCTCAACTGCTCCATTCATGATATATACTGCTGATTTTGGAACCTTAACTTGTTCTCCTACTACAACTGCTCTTAATACAACAACAGGAGTATTTGATCCAACAGCAACAGGGCCTGGTGTTTATACTATTACTAATACTATATCAGGACCTTGTGGAGGAGCAGATTTTGACGATGAAACATTTGAAATTTTTGATGAAATCAATATTGTAAACTTTTCTGAAGTCTGCGGACTAACTGCAAGTCCGACTTCATTCACCGTTTCGTGGGACGTTGAGGGCTTTACGGGAGATCCTTATTCAGGATATTTGGTTAATGGAGTAGTTCAGGGAAGTACTCATTACACTGAAGATATTGTTTCTCCAGGTAGTTATGCATACACAGTTACAGATCCAAATGGTTGTAGCAATATAGAGATTAGCGGATTCCGCGATTGCGATTGTCCTTTGTATGCAGGAACTATGGGCTCATTACAAACAGTAATTTTATGTCAGGATGAATGTACAGAACCTGATGTAACTCATAATGAAGATTAGGGGACTGACGATGGTGCAGGTATCTTTGAATTTATGCTTCACAATGGTAATAATATTCCTATTGCATATAGTCCAACACCTAATTTTTGTTATAATTCAAGCTATAGCTATAATACGATTTATTATGTTTCTGCTATTTGCGGTATAGAAAACGGAGGACACCCTGAATTATTTAACGAGTGTTACTCTATAGCAGCAGGTACTCCTGTAATGTGGCAACAAAACCCTATCGCTGTTGCTGGAAATGATAAAGATACTTGCGGATTAGTTTTAAGTCTGAATGCCAACACTCCCGAACTGGGAATGTACGGTTACTGGTCTTCAGATTGTGAGTTTTTTGCAGTGGGGGAAACTTCTCATACAGATCCTAATGCAATAGTTATGGCAACAGAGTTTAACACTTGTACATTCACTTGGAATGTTGTATATGGCGGGTGTGTAGCAACTGATAATGTAATATTATCATTCATGAACACCCCAAATCCTTTCGCAGGTAACGATATGACTGTTTGTGGTAATACTGCAATAATGGAAGGTGTTGCCAGTCTGGCAGGAACAGATCTGATATGGACAGGTAATGGAACCAGTTTTAATCCTCAATCCAGTGCCAATGCTCAGGCTTTAGTTGGCAATTTCGGAACATATCAATATACTCTGACAGAGAGTAATTCTGCATGCTCTGGCGAAGATCAGGTACTAGTAACCTACATTCAACCACCATCACCAATTGTTTCGAGTAGTTCAGATACGGTCTGTGGTACATCATACAATTTGCATGTAATAACAACTGCTGATGCAGATGGACAATGGAGAGCCTATGATTCTGGCATGAATTTATTATATCCACAACCTATATTTATACCATCAATTTATGATGATACAGTTACAGTTACCATTGGTAATTATTCTGGCTCATACCGTACTGTTATTTTTGAATGGGAAGAATATAATCAGGTTAATAGTATCGAATGCTTTTCATCAGTAGCTATGGAAGTTCTTTTTGCAAGAGAACCTGTGGCAAGTGTTGGTGCCAGTGATGAATCGGAAATATGTGGATTATGTGTTCAATTTGCTGCAGACACAACTGGTTCAGGTTGGGCACAAGGAATATGGATTCCAAGAGGATTAATTGGAGAATTTGAAAATGATGATTATCATAAACCGGATGCAGTATTTTGTATATCTGAAGAAGGAAATTTTGGAGATACAGCTCATGTAAGAGCACCCATGTTATGGGCAATGAGAAATTATGGTTGTATCTCTATAGATACAATGTGGGTAACCTTCTATCAGCGTCCTGAAGCAAATGCAGGTGGTGATACTCTGTTCTGCGGATTGACAGGTTATCTGCATGCAATTACAAGTGTTGGAGATGGTGTTTGGACTACTCCTTCAGAATTGAACATACAATTTGCTGATGAAAACAATCCATATACACAGGTTACGTCAAATGTAATAAACACCGATAATCCGACCAATCCATTTTTTGAATTGATTTGGACAGAAGACAACAGTAATGGCTGTACCGACAGTGATACTATAAAACTAATATTTGCACGAATTCCATCATCTAATATGCATATCATTCCACCAAAATGCTTTGGAGAACTTGCTACTATAGCCGCAGCTGAAGATTCGTTGCAGCAATACACATGGAATTACTATGGAGGAGAGGAAGTGGATAGTTTAGCTCTCTATAATAATATGGGTGGCGACTACCAAAATTTTGTTTTCTGGACAGACGAAGAAGAAACACATATAGTAAGTTTGATATCAACCAACTTCTGGGGTTGTCAGAGTCCGGTAATTATTGACACAATTCATGAGCCGCTTATACCTGAATTTGCCACCAAAATAATATCTGATACCTGTGCATTGGGTAAGGGAGGGATAATCTTTGAGGACACTCTTAGTAGCAATGTATTTTTCTGGATAGATACGACAGTGGGACCAATTTCAGGTACTCCAATCACAACTGTATATAATATCCCAGCAGGCGAATACGACATACAAGTTTCTTATCTGACTCCGAATGTGATAAACTATGCTTATTATATTCAAACATTTGGAACGTGTAACTGTTTAGATACTTTAAGTTACGAAATTGAACCAACAATGCTGGTTGAAGCTAGCGCATCAATTTCTATGGATGTACAACTTCATAATCTTTATGCTCCGGCAAGTGTAATATTCGTAAATTCCACAGAAGAAAATGATTTCAATTATAATTGTATATGGGTATTTGGAGACGGGACTTCGGAAACCAATTGTAATGCCATGTTAGAACATATATATTATGATCCGGGTTGTTACAATCCTTATATGGTCACTGAAGTCTCAGATTTGACTGCATGTCGTGATACTGCTTACATTGAACCTTGCATAAATATTCAGGGAGATGGTAGTGCAGGATTGTATCACATAGAATCAGATTATTTGATCTATCCAAATCCATGTAGAGATATTTTTTATATTGAAACAGTCTTAGATGAAAAAATTCAATTAGAAATAATTGATGCGATTGGTAATGAGGTTATGTATATTGATTATTATAAAGGTGATTTAGTTTCGACTTCCAGCTTAAAATCCGGTTTGTACACACTTAAAATTACTGACTCGAAAAGATTTGTAAATAAAAAGTTGATTGTTATAAAGGATTAGGTTTTAATACACAGATTTTAGTTTTCTGTGACAATATTTATTTAAATCTGGAATTTTACTAATAGTAAAATTCCTATTAGACTATTTTGCCTTCAACGATAATAACGATTTCGCCTTTTATAGTTTTTGACTTAAAATGATTGAGCAAATCCAGTAATGAGCCTCTTGCATTTTCTTCGTACAATTTTGAAATTTCCCTAGATACAGAAGCTTTTCTATCTTGTCCAAAGTATTCAATAAATAATTCCAAAGTTTTAATCAGTCTGAAAGGAGATTCATAAAAAATCATAGTTCTTTCTTCATCAACTAATGATTGCATTTTTTTATTTCTTCCTTTTTTTTGCGGCAGAAAGCCTTCGAAACAAAATCTTTCTGAGGGCAAACCTGATACTGCCAGAGCTGGAACAAAAGCAGTAGCACCCGGCAAACATTCTACCTCCACTCCTTTTTCAATACATGTCTTAACCAACAAAAAGCCAGGATCAGAAATTGAGGGTGTACCAGCATCCGAAATCAAAGCAACTGATTCACCTGAACAAATACGTTCAGCAATTTGTTCTACCGTTTTATGCTCATTAAATTTATGATGGCTAATCATTTTTGTCGAAATGTCAAAATGTTTGAGTAAAAAGCCTGACGTACGTGTATCTTCTGCCAGAATAAGATCTACTTCCTTCAGAATGCGTATGGCTCTTATGGTCATATCTTCTAAATTTCCAATTGGGGTTGGCACCAGATAGAGTTTACTCATATTCTTCAACAAATTTAGTCAGTAATCCAAATAATTGATTATATCCCGTAAAGGTAAGTGTTTCAGGTTTATCTTTCGGATTATGATAATATGTTTTACCGCCCATTGTATAAATAAAAACTGCCTTTACGCCCTTTGCATGAAAAGGGTAATGATCACTATTTGCAGACTCTTTGCGAGCTTTAATTTCTGTAAAAAATTCGTTTTCCTTATTTATTTTATCAATTAAATCCCATATATCTTTATACTCCTCTTCTGCCCCATTAACAACAGTAATACCATCATCGCCAGTACCGACCATATCGAGATTGAAAACTGCCTTAATCTTTTTTAAATCAAACAATGGATTCATAACATAATAGGTTGAACCAAACAGTCCAGCCTCTTCCCCAAAAAACAGCATAAAAGCTATCGAATATTCAGGTTTGTTTTTTGAATAATAATCCGCTAGGTCTAAAACAAGTGCAGTTCCGCTTGCGTTATCTTGAGCTCCAGGGATAAATACATCTTTTCCCATCCAACCCAAATGATCGTAATGTGCAGTAAATACAATAAACTCATCTTTTTCTCCTTCAACATAGCCAATCACATTCCGAGCTTCAAAATCTTTAACATATTCAGATTTAGAGTTAAGCTTAATCATTTGCGTTTTCTTATCAAATGATTCTCTTTTGATTTTAACAACCGGATAAGTTTGAACTTTTGTACTAACCGACCACATTAACTCTTCGGGTATCAATTCAACAATACAACCAAACCAAGAGTTATACCTCATTATGTTAATGTAAAACTTTTTAATATCAATATTCTGAGTTTGTGCATAATCAATAACAAATGCTTTCTCCTTATAATTATTCTTAACCAGTTCTGCTAAAAACTTAATAGTATCGTTTAGCAACAACGAATCAGGTAAAAATATCGGATATTTATTTTTTACTGTAGGGCTTGCTGGACCAATTAAAAAATCAGTTCCAGGTATCAATGTTTTATTATTTAGCTTTACACTAATTTTTCCTGGAAAAGTATTAATTTTATACCTAAACTCCTGAAAATAGGATTCGCCAAATTGTTTTAATCCGGCTTTTTCCATTTGTTCTGCAATATACACGGCAGCTAAATCGCCACCAAAATTAACATAACCTCTTCCTCCAAACTCTTGCGATGCAAGGATTTCGATTCTTTCTTTTGTCTTTTCAATATTTTGGGCATTCGAGTCAAAACAAAAGAACAACAGAAAAACAAATAGAATAGAGTAGAATAGCTTAAACATATCTTCTTTTTACAATATTAAGGAATGAAGTTACTGTTGACTGCGATCTATCCCAACTGAATCTGCTGTCAAGATATTTTTGGGCTTCTTCAAATGAAGATAAAGAATTGAGATGTGTTACGGTCTCTTC
>JAQVEY010000073.1 GCA_028697515.1 Bacteroidales bacterium
AGTTAAGTCAGAATGTAAAAGTTCATATTCTTTTCCTGCAATGTTTGGATTATAAAAGATGAATTTTTTATTGTTTTCGTTCTTAACCTTGTAATAATGCCAAATTTCGTATGGATATGCACTAGGCTCGTGCTTCGAGACATAAATATCATTAGGAACACCATATTGTAAATAAACACGTCCTCTGTCAGTTTCAAAACCTCTATTTATAGGTGTACGATAATTTCTATCAACATATTCAACCTGTTCTTTATACTGTCTCCATAATTCTCCAGGATTAACATTATTTCTTGATAGCCAAAACTGTACGAAATAGCTTTGTAATTCATCAACACTAGCATATTTTACTTGGTAATCAATAAACCTTTGCTCTTCCATATCTGCAATAGGTCTTAGGCAAGATACATATAGAATGAGTGAGTCTCTATTAGTCATTTCACCAGTAAAATTTGTCGAAATGTCAAAGTTTTTGATCATATCGTTTAAAGCAGTTAAATCATTTTGTTGAGAATTACTCCTCTGGAAGAAGAATTTTGTCTTTTGTAATGATATGTTTTCTCTGTTCTTTACTTCAATAACAAGATTATAATTGCCGGAAGGTAAATTTTCGATATTTATTTCTCCGATATATGGGATAATCTCTGATGCAGTTAATTTCTTAAACCTACTATAATCTTCAAACTCTTTGTAAGTTTCAAAACTTTCGATAAAATATCTGACCATAAATTCACCCTGAATAAGTTTATCCGTGTTGTAAATTTCGGTATAGAAGCTAATCTTATTGAAGTTTTGAGGATAAAAATTCGAAATATAGGGCAGGAGATCATATCCGTTTTTTGTAAGTGCTGAAATGTTCTCCGATGGAGTTATGCTTTCAATTAGCTGAATGCCACTAAATTGAATGGTATTGGAGTTAAAATCTATCTGAATAATATCAACAAATTTATAGGCTTCCTGAGTTGAATTAATATCTTTTATCAACATTTCAAAATTATACATACCGTTTGGCAGGCTGACACGCTGCAAATCAATAAAATTTGGTTTTGTGCCCGTAGTGTCATCTATTTCGGGGCTGCTAAGATTGTATTTGTCAACAGAAATGATTTTGTCATTTGTTTTAAAAATCATTGTTATTTCAATTTCTGCCTTATACTTGCCATTCTCTCCTTTTACAAAAACAGCGGATTTCCCGATTGTACTTAGATAAGTTTCAATATAAGGTCCTTCGGGTGAATTAAAGCTAGCGTACATGAAGTATACTTCAAGATTAGCAAAACTTAATGTGCTTGCTAAAATAAGCACAATGGCAATAAATAATTTTTTCATAGCAGTAAAATTTATTATGCAATATAAGGCTTTTTTATAATAATATACTGTGAGGATGTGAAAATTTTGTTAATCTTTCATAAATTTAATTACTACTGTACTAAATTCTGAAAAAATTCCGGAATTTGTAGCCACAATTTCTTTACCAAATAAATAATTATTTCCTCCCGTAAAATCGCAAATTTTTCCACCTGCTTCTTTAATTATAACTATTCCAGCGGCCACGTCCCAGGCTTTTAGGTTGTATTCATAGAAACCGTCAAATCGTCCACATGCAACGTAAGCCATATCAGTTGCTGCAGAACCTAAACGTCGAATACCTTGTGAGTGCTTTGTTATATGTTTTAATAAGTCTATATATTTATCAAGAGGTTTGAATTCATTATAGGGAAATCCTGTTGCTAAAAGCGAGTCTTTTAATATTACTGTTGTTGAAACCTTGATTTGTTTTTCGTTAAGCCAGGCTCCGCCATTTTTCCAGGCATAAAAACATTCGTCAAGGCCAACTTCATATACTACTCCAAGTACAATCTCGTCATTCTGTTTTAAGCCTATACTAACTGCACAGGGAAAAAATCCATGTATAAAATTTGTCGTGCCGTCAAGTGGGTCAATAATCCAATTAAATTCTTTTCCGATTTTTTCTGATGTACCTTCTTCTGTAATAAATCCAGCTTCAGGCAGAATGGACTCAAGCTTATTTACTATTGTTTGTTCACATAATTTGTCAATTTCTGTTACAAAATCATTCATTCCCTTTGTCTCGATACTATGTGCATTAACATTTTTAATATTACCGTGGATTATCTTTGCTGCTTCTTTGGCGATGTTAATAACCTGAAATGTTAAATATTGTAAATTCATATCAATATAATTTATTTATTGGACTATATTAGCAATAACAGTTTCTTTATCTGCAAATCCTGTAATCTTAACTTTAGTAATCTCATTAATTAGATTTTTATTAAAGTCAATTTCTACTTTTATGTAGTTCTCAGTATATCCGTATATTTTCCCATTCTTCTTAGTTGATTCAAATAATACATTAAAGTCTTTTCCTATTTGTGATTTGATAAAATTCTCGTGCTTTATATCGGATATTTCAGTAATTATTTTTGCTCTTTCTTGTTTTTGCTGAGGTCTTACTATAGGTTTGAAGTTCAATGCTCTTGTGTTTTCACGTTCTGAATATTGAAAATGATGAATAAAAGAAATGTCTAGCGATTTGACAAATTCTACAGTCTTATCAAACATTTCGTCGGTTTCTCCATTTACTCCTACAATAAGGTCAATGCCAATGAATGCATCAGGAATTAGAGATTTTATTTTAGTGATTTTTGAGAAAAATAAAGCTGTGTCATAATTTCTGTTCATAAGTTTCAGCATTTCATCACAACCTGATTGCAGAGGAATATGAAAATGGGGCAGTATTCTATTTTCTTTAGCCGCAAATTCGATAATATCATCAGTGAGTAATTCAGGCTCGACACTGCCAATTCTGTATCTTTCTATTCCTTCAATTTTTACGAGTTCTTTTAGCAAATCTAAGAAGGTTTCGCCTGTGGATTTACCAAAATCACCAATATTAACACCTGAAATGATAATTTCTTTAATTCCTTCTTTTGCAACAGATTTGGCTTGTTCTACTGTTTCTTTAATGCTTTGATTTCGACTTCGGCCACGCGCGTAAGGAATTGTACAGTAAGCACAGAAATTATCGCAACCGTCCTGAACTTTAAGAAAAGCTCTAGTTCTGTCTCCCTTCGATATAGCAGGGAAGAAGGTTTTCATTTCTTTATGGTCGCTAGTAAAGACATTTGTATTTTCAGTTTTGTTTGCTGAATCAATTATTCTTTCTATTTCTAACTTATTGTTTGCTCCAAATATATAATCAACGCCAGTAATATTTTTTATTTCTTCGGGTTTTAGTTGAGCATAACAGCCTGTAACAATTATAATTGCATTTGGATTTAAATTTATTGCACGTGAGATTGCATTTCTACTTTTTTTGTTGGCATTTGATGTAACGGAACAAGTGTTAATAACATAGAAATCTGCAACTTCGTTGAAGCCAATGATTTTAATTCCACGCGAAATGAAAAATCTGGAAACTGTTGATGTCTCAGCAAAGTTTAGTTTGCAGCCAAGGGTGTAAAAAGCAACTTTTTTTGAGAAGTTATACATACAAATATTTGTTACGAAAATACTATTTTGATTCGAAAAAAAAAGCCTCAATCTGAGGCTCTATTTTTTATTTATGTTTTTTTACTCAGTTGTATGACCTTTACAATCGTTTTTATGCTCACCGCAACCCGATTTATTCTTGTCACCACAGCAACCCGATTCTTTCTTATCGCCGCAGCATTTATGGCCTTTTTTATCACCACAATTACATTGCTCAACTTTTGAGACTTCAACAAAATATTGAACTTCGATATCATGATGAACTTCAGCTTCTGTATTCTCTACTTCAACAGATTTGAGCGTGCCGTATAGAATTACATGTTTGTCAAGCAATTCTTGATCGAAAGCCCCCAGATCATCGTTAGCTTTACCAATTATAAGAATGCTATCGTTATCAGGATTTGCAACAAAAATATTTTTACCCGAATGCTGACAAACATGAATGCACTTTCCACAAACTTTAACTTCTTTGCCAACAAAAGTATCAAGATTTGCAAGTAATGAGTCAACTGTAATCATGTCTTTGCAGGCTGTTTTGTCACACTCTTCTTGTTTATTACAACATTCGTCATCTGTTTTCTTTGTTTCCACATTATTACATGCAAAAAACATCATCGCGGGAATTGCTAAATAAAATAGTTTTTTCATTTTTTTAAGTTTTAAGTTTGTATTTAGTTATTATCTGATTTACAATTTTCTGTTTGTGTTACTTCGAACATAGAGAATTCCCATTCAGCATCTTCTTTTGAGAATATTTCAATGTCGTTTGTTTTTAATTCAAAAACTAGTCCGTGTAATTTTCCGGCTTTGACTGATTTTTTTGGAATGCAGACTTCAATTCCTTCGCTAGTGTATCTTGTTGTATAGCCAGTTGAATATTCGATTTTAAATCTGATGATCACAGGGTAGTCATTTGTATTTTTGAATTTTAGTCTTAGTTGAGCTGGACTATCTTTCTTGAAGTGTTTTTCGTGCACAACTTTATAATATACATTTACACCATTTTTTGTTTCAAGTTGATTTTTATAAGCACATTGAGCATTTGTCAGTATTCCCAAAATCAGGAGTATTGATAGTAATAATGATTTTTTCATTTATTGGAGCTATTAAATACTATGGATTATTAAATTTTCCTAAAAACAATACAGAACCTTTAAAATGTTCTTTTATAAGAAATACAAATGGTTTGTTTAAATTTAAATAAATAACTTCTTCGCCGTTTTTCTGTCTAACAACCACAGCAGTTGCGGCTGCAGCTTCAGTTCCTTTTTCGTCAACTTCGATAAATGACTGATGAATAACATCATCAATCATCAAATCGCTGCGTCCTGTCATATTATTAAAATTAGCACTAGTTGTAAACGCTGATATCATACCCATTGACATCAAGGCTTCTTTAAGTTTATACTTTTCTTCAATTTTAAATTTGGGCATTTGCAAATCTACTTTTGCCTTTTTCATTTGTTTCTCAATCAAACAAAACTCTTCGTAATTGAATGTCTGGCAAAAGTCATTTATATTAGTTGAATCAGAGGGCAAAATTATAAACATCGAAGCCAGACTATCTTTATATGGGATTTCAATAATTTCCAGTTTTTCGTTAGCGAAATAGTTGTATTTCTCTCGGATATTCATAAAATAAGCAATGTATTGTCTGTATGTTCCATAAAACATCATTTGTCTGGTTTTGTCTGCCGGGAATTCGTGAGCCCAGTCAGCTTTAAAGTGAATTGCATTTAGTAATACCAGACGGGTTAATTCATCCAGAGAGTTTTGATCGAGTAACTCTTCAATTTTATTGTTAGTATTATCCATTACCCATTTATTTATTTGCTTTCTTGCTTCCTCACGATTTACAGCATCTTTGAAGTCTGCAGATTTGATTTCGGCCTTATAATCTTTCAGCAAAGCAAAATAGGAATCAAGGAAATGGTATTTTTCTTGAGCAACTGCCGCATTAACAATTTTAAAAAGACCTTGTTTGACATTGCAGTAATAATTTAGCAATTCAGTAATTTCTTTATGTGATAAGTCTTGGTTTTTAGTAAATCTCAAAACCTTTCTCATTTCTTTTGCTGTTTTACCTTTAGCTCCGTCGTATGCCATCGAAAGAGCAGATGAAATACTTATCGGACTTATAAACACATTAGTTGTATCAGTTTTACATATTTCGGCAAAGAGTTCAAAAGCAAATTCATTGTTGTTATTAACAATGTTTGTCTTGGATTGAGAAGAGCTTGTTTTTGCTATAACCAAACTCAAAATAATAAATGGTATGTATTTCATCTCTATAAATTTATAAGGTCAAAATTACAATTTTATTTTGAAATTCCTTATATATTTTTTATGCAATTGTAGGTTTGATTCATGATTCGACTGCGCTGACCAACCATGAATCAAACCTACATAATTGCATGTATTAAAGGATAAATAAATATTGTTACCTAATTACCTCAATATTATCCTGACCGGTGGTTTTTTCGCAGTAGTAACATTTTAGATTTACTTTACCGTCTTTTACGTGAACAGAAAATTTGGTTTCGACCTTTTCGTGATTTGTAATACATTTTGGATTAATACACTTAATAAATGTACTTACTGTTTCTGGTAATTCAACCTTTTTCTTTTCAACTACCTGATAATCTCTTATAATGTTAATTACAGCATTTGGGTCAATAAGAGCAATTTTGTTTACGTCTTCCATGGATGGAAATTTGTCGGCTATCTTTATGATTGCTTTCTTCCCATATTTTTTACTATCGAGGTTGTTTCCGATAAAAATCTGGGTATCTAATTTTTCTATTTCAATAATTGACATAATCTTATATAGGCTCGATGCTTGAATATGATCGATAACAGTCCCTTTTTCGATTGCCTTTACTTTTAATTCGCTTTTCATACTTATATTTTTTTACTCAATGAATTACAATTTACTTTACTTAACACCTAAAATGATACACATCAGAGCCATACGTGCGTAAACTCCGTTTTCAGCTTGGTCAAAATAATATGCTTTTGGATTAGTGTCAACATCTGTATCAATTTCGTTTACCCTTGGTAGTGGATGCAGAATTTTTAGATTATCTTTAGTTCCTTCTAGCATTTTATTTTTGATAACATAAGCATTTTTAACTTTTTCATAGTCCATAGGATCCGAAAATCTTTCACGTTGAACTCTGGTAACATAAATAATGTCAGCATGTTTAATATTATCATTGATTTCGTTATGTTCATAATACTTAATGCCTTTTTTATCAAGGAAATCTTTATACTCCTGAGGCATTCTAAGACTTGGAGGTGAAACGAAGTTAAAAACTGGGTTAAATTCAGACATTGCTATAAGCAAAGAATGAACAGTACGTCCATATTTTAAATCTCCAACTAAAAACAGATTTAAATTCTCTAAACTACCCTGTGTTTTTCTTATAGAATATAAATCGAGTAAACACTGTGTTGGATGTTGATTTGACCCATCACCGGCGTTAATAATCGGTTTGTCTGATACAACACTTGCATATCTTGCACTGCCTTCAACTGGATGACGCATAACAATAAGGTCAGCATATCTACTAACAGTGAGTATTGTGTCTTTTAGTGATTCGCCTTTGGATACACTTGTGCTGCCAGATTCGCTAAAACCTATAACTTTGCCGCCTAACCTCTGAATTGCTGTTTCAAAGCTTAATCTTGTTCGGGTCGAAGGTTCGAAGAATAATGAAGCAATTACGTGATTTTCTAATAATTTTTGTTTTGGATTTTTCTGAAATTCTTCTGCTAAATCAAGAATTTTAAAATAATCCTCTTTTGAGTAATCATTGATTGAAACCAGACTTTTGTTTTTCATTTTTATTATAATTTAGGTTAACATATTTTCAAAAAAAAACCGAAGATAAACTTCGGTTTTTTTAATTTATTTTTCAATTCCAAGTAATTCTACTTCAAAAATCAGAGTCTCATAAGGCCCTATTAGTTGTCCAGCTCCTCTTTCTCCATAAGCTAAATTATAGGGGATGAAGAATTTGAATTTAGATCCTACTGGCATAAGCTGAAGACCTTCTGTCCATCCTTTAATAACACCATTTAATGGAAAAGAGATTGGTTCTCCTCTGTCATACGAACTGTCAAAAACTGTCCCATTGAGTAATGTGCCTTTATAATGAGTTTTTACAGTATTGCTGATTGTTGGTTTAGGTCCGGTTCCCAAAGTAAGGACTTCATATTGTAAACCACTTGCAGTTGTTACTACACCTTCACGTTTTCCGTTTTCGGCAAGAAATTTTTCACCTTCAGCAAGTTTGTCTCCTGATTTAGCTTTTTGCATTTCACCAAAGAACTCCTGTATAATAGCATCAGTTGCTGCTATGTCAAATTTTGCGGTTTTTGCCATTTGATCTTTAATGCCTTGAAGAATTAATTCCACATTCATTATAGTATCCAAGCCTTGTTTTGTAAAATTATCTCCAATTTGCATCCCTATTGCATAACTAGCCGAGTCAACCTGACTTGTTATTTCGATTTTTTTATTTTCCACTTTTTTTTGCGATTTACATGACCAAACGCTTACTGAGAATATTATGGTCATAATTAATATTACTGATATACTTTTCATAATTTTAAGAATTTAAAATTGATGCGAAATAACAGTAAATTACTTTAAACTCCAATTTTATTTAAATTATTTAATAAAAATTTTATTAACGAATTAAAAACATTGACCTGCAAGAACTTTGATTATTTTTGTTCATAAGTTGATTGTTTATAACCGAGAAAAATTGTATAACAATTATAGTAATCAACAATTTATTGACAGGCTTTTAACCAAAACTCAATTTGTTTTTCTTTTATTTTTGCAGTTTATTTCAAGTGCAGGGATGAACATCTTAATTATGAAGAAATCGAGAGTTTTTGGTGGCAATACACGAATCAGAAATTTAACTACTACTGCTAATCTTGTAACAAGATATCTGTTTCTCGGGCATCTTGCAGTAGCTGCTCTGTAAACTTTTCGTGCACAAGCATCAGCAGTTCCTCCTTTGATAGAATTTGTCGATTGTGTTAGATTTTGTATAAGACTACCATAGGGACTGGTTTCGTTGATATTTATATTATCATGTACCACTTCAGCAAAACCTGTCTTTATTGGTCCAGGTTCGATAAGTGATACTTTCAATCCAAACTGTTTTGTTTCCCATCTTAAGGCATCTGACAGAGCTTCAACAGCATATTTACTAGCTGCATACCAACCTCCTCCTGGTAATGATGTTAATCCTGCAAGCGAAGAAATATTTATTATTCTTCCGCTACAATTCTTTCGCATCAAAGGTACTATCGCTCTTATCATTGCTGCAAGCCCAAATACATTAGTGTTAAATTGAGCCCGTG